>DMOO01000118.1 GCA_003456855.1 Sphaerochaeta sp. | reverse complement strand
CACTTGGACCTATGATTATGTTGCCGTCGATCGTCGGTGTAAGGTGCACTCCAAGTCCACCTATGCCAGGTTTCGGAACTGGATAAGCGGGGATGTCGCAGAGCTTGTCAGCCACCTTGTCCAGGATGAAGTACTGGCCCCTGCATGGGTAGATGTGGTAGTCATCAACACCAAGCATGGCAGAGACCTTGTCGCAGTACAGACCTGCTGAATTGACTATGTATCTGGCCTTGAAAACTCCTTTCCTCGTTGTGACGGCAAAGCCATCCTGTTCCTTTCTCATTGCAGTGACTTCGCTGTTGAAGGAGAACTCCACCCCGTTGTCCATGGCGTTCTCGGCATGGGCTATGCAGAACTCGAAAGGGTCGAAGATGGCGGTGTTCGGAGACAGCATCCCTCCAATGCCCCCTATTCCGGGGACAATGGCTCTGATTTCATCCTGATCCAACAGTTTCAGTCCCTCGCAGCCATTGATGCGGCCTCGCTCTATGATGCCTTCCAGGGCCTTCATGTCATCCTGGTCAAAGGCCACAAGGACCTTGCCTGTCTTCTTGTAGGGTATTCCAAGCTCCTTGGTCATCGCCTCGAAGCCACGGCTTCCCTCGACACAGAGCTTGGCCATCAAGGAACCGGTCTTGTTGTTGAAGCCAGCATGGACGACACCTGACATTCGCCCGCTTGTCCCATAGGCGACATCGCATTCCTTCTCAAGCACAAGCACACTGAGTCTGTAGCGTGACAGCTCCCTGGCTATGGCGCAGCCAACGGCACCGGCTCCGATTATCATGACATCATAGGTCCTGCGCATCGGTCCTCCCAATATTGTTGAGGACTATTCTATCATACAATCGTGGTTTGGCACCTCTTTTCCTGATTCAGTTTCCCTTCTGCTTCCATGATTCTGGAGCCCGATGTCGGATGTTCCGAACGGCGAGAGATCCGCAAAGCGAGGGCAGCTCTCCCTGTCCCCTCTGCAGTGGTGGAGAAGGAAGCATGTTCCGTTGTAGTTCTCGCACATGGTGAACTCCAGGCTCAGAGTGAGTTGTAGCACTGCAGGATGCCCTGGATGGTCTCCTGATACTCGAAATCCATCGGATAGACTATGTTCACTTCCCTTATCATGCTTATGCCCTCTATGTTCAGAACGGCTATCTTGCCCTTCTTGAGCTCATCGAGACAGGTGCTCTTGGAAAGTATGGAGACTCCGAAGTTCCTTCTGATCAGATCCTTTATTGTGGCTATGTTCTCAAGTTCAAGAATCACGTTGAGTTCATGGATGGACCTGCCCTTCTCAGAGAGGGCCTGGCTGAAGGTCTTCATCGTGTTTGACGAGGGAAGCCTCATTATGAAGTTCTCCGCCTTCAGCTCATCCAGGGTGACGGAGCCTCTCTTCGCCAACGGGCTCTCCGGAGATGTCACAAGCACAAGGCAGTCCGTTCCCAGAAGGACGGTCTTGAGGTCCGGATCAGAATACTTGCCCTCCATGACAATGAAGTCGAGCTCCCTGTCCTTGAGCATCTTGTACAGGTAGTCAGACGTGTTCGTGATTATCTTTGTGGACATATCGGACGAACTGTCCTTGATGTACTTTGCAATGGCCTCCACGACAAGGCTGCTCTCCACAGTGTGTGTGATCCCGACATTGATCGGGACTCCGGAGAAATGCTCGTCCAGGATCATCTTGGTCATGTTCTTGGCTATCCTGTCCATCTTGGTCAGGGAATCGATGAGGATGGCGCCCTTCTTTGTTGGATGGATTCCGGACTGGGACCTTTCAAGGATCTTGAATCCGACTTCATCCTCCAGCAGCTTGATCTGACGGCTGATGGCAGGCTGTGTTATGCACAGCTCCTGCGCGGCCTTCGTGAAGTTTCCGAGTTCGACGATTCTAAGTAGGGACCTGACTTTCTGATCAAGGAAATCCATCATGCTTCCTCCAACTCATAGCACATCTTCTGCGGGTTGTAGATCTTCCTTCTCTTGTTCGTCTTCAGGTGTCTGGAGGCGAATGAGAGGAACAAGAACACAGAGACCAGAGAGCATATTATATCAACAATCGGCGTGGCGGCCACTATGCCGTACATCCCCACCATGCCGCGCAGTATGAACATCATGGGTATGTCCAGAGCCCCCTTGCGCAGAAGGGCAAGGGCGAAGGACTCGGCACCATGTCCCACAGCCTGGAAGAACGATATGAAAGTATAGGCAAGCGCCGAGAACGGGGCACCGACGCACAGTATCCTGAGGAAGGTCACACCATAGGCCTTGGACGCATTCTCCGCCGCCAGGAACAGTCCAACAAGGGAATGGGCGAAGAAGAACATGCCCAGAGTGCAGATGGTCGCGGCGGAGACGGCCACAAGGCCGACAGACATGACAATGTGCTTCGTCTTCACCCTCTTGCCTGCAGAGTAGTTGTATCCTATCAACGGAAGGGCCCCCTGTGTTATGCCTCTGACAATGGAGTGCGACAGCATGTTGATCTTCTTGGCCACACCGATCCCCGCCTGGACCGCTGTGCCGTAGGCGGAGAGCATGTTGTCCAGAATGGCATAGGAGAAGTTCTCTGCGAAAGTCATGACAAAGGCGGGCAACCCGGCGTTGAACACCTTCCTGGGGATCTTGTCAGTGAAGGACCGTTTTGTGAGCCTGAGGCTTATCAGCGTCTTCCCGCCTCTTCTGCTCAGGAGCAGGAGCACCATGAAGTACAAACAGGAGACCACATTGGACAGGGCTGTGGCCAACGCTGCTCCGACGACCTCATTCCCTCTGGGAAGGATCACGAACATGAACAGAGGGTCCAGGACCATGTTCAGCACCCCGCCCAGGATTATGCCCACAGATGCATGGACGGCCATCCCTGTGGATCTGACGAGATGTGACATCAACGAGTTCATCGATGTGAAGACCCCGCCCAGGATTATCGTTATGATGACATACTCCCTTGCGAAGTCATGCACGTTGACCGCAGACCCACCCAGGAAGTCCACGAACGGGTCAAGTACCAGAAACACGAACAGGGCATAGAGCAAGGCAGCCGAGAAGCAGCCCCAGAAAGAGAACGCGCTTGTGCTTCTGACCCTGTCATGGTTCTGCTTGCCCAGAGCCCTGGACATGACGCTGGATCCGCCTATGCCGAACAGGTTCGCTATGGCGCTGAGGAACATGAACGCAGGCATGCACACGGTGACTGCGGTGATCTTGTCATTGCTGTTCGTGAGGCTTATGAAGAAAGTGTCCGCCATGTTGTATATGACCAGGATTATCTGTCCCATGACGGTCGGTACAGCAAGCTTCATAAGCGCTGTCATTATAGGCGTATCCTCGAACAACGCCTTGTTGTCTCCATGCATCCAACAGTGCCCCCTTTTCAAGTAAATCCATTCTACAAAAGGAACAACGTTGATAGCAAATCATATGTTCTGATGCATCGATAACCAAAACTTATGGAGATCGGGCAAAAAACATCCTAAGGTGGGAACGGACATCGGAATGGATTTCCGAAAACGATTGAGGCTATAAGTTCTCGTTATCCACAATCAGAATCGGGTCTCCAGGGTATCAACCTTTCCCTGAAGCTCCTTCAGGTGTTCAAGGGCACGATTGACCCTGGTCTGCTTTAGTTCCGGTTTGCCGATATCCATGACGGCCACAAGATGCAGGAAGCGCACGCATGCCAGGACCATTATCCTGTCCTTCTCCTTCCGGATGAACTCCTCATCCCTGCCCTCGAAGTAGTACTGCAGCCCTTTGTCACAGACCATGTCGAAGATCCAGCAGACATACTTGAGCATCTTCTTCATGTCATTCTCAGTCAGTTCGATGGTGTAAATCGGACCAAGGCACATGATATGCTCCTTCCGATCTCCTCCCTGTATAGCTCTTCAAGCATTATCTTGATGAACAGATTGGGACTTGGGCAGTTGTGTTCCAAAAGCTCGAAGTCATAGCTGAATGTCCAGCTCCAGATGCCACTGAAGTCAAGGAAAAGCTCCTCTATCTTAGCTAAAGTGTCATCTCTGGCCATCGTCTCTACTCCTGCTCCATCAAAGGTCTTTTAGATTATAGCACATAAAAAAAGGCAGAAGTGCTAAGACCTCTGCCTTGATGAATCAAAATGGATTCTGAATCACATCATGATCTCTCCGTTCTTCGAGACCTTGTTGAAGAGAATCAGGGAGATGATCGTGAAGATCGAGACTACTGTTGCAAGTGCACAGGCTCTGCCGTCCGTTGCGTTGGCGACTGCCTTGTAGACTGCGATGTTCAATGTCTGTGTCCTGAAGGAGTACAGAAGCATCGATGATGACAGCTCTGTGATCAATGTGACCCAGCTCATGATGGCTCCGGCGAAGATTCCGTTGAACATCATCGGGATTGTGACCTTCACCAGTGTCTTGAGTTTGCTGGCACCAAGGGATTCCGCAGCCTCATCGATGGACAGCGGTATCTGCGACAAGATTGCGACCGAGGATCGGATCGTGTACGGAATTCTTCTTACACACATTGCAATGACCATGATTGCAGCGGTTCCGACCAATGGCAGATAGCGGTTGTTGAATGCAAGGATCATTGAGATACCGACAACGGCACCTGGGATGACGTATGGAACCATAGAAAGGGTATCAATCGTTGCGTTCAGGACATTTCTGCGTCTGACTGTAAGGTAGGAGATGAGGATTGCCAGGACGATGATCAGAATCAATGCCATTCCGCAGATTCTTATTGTGTTCCAGATTGTGTTGCCCATTCTTCCGAAGACGTGCTGGTAGCTCTGAAGCGAGAAACCCTTCTGGAAGACCTCACCACTTGGATTGGTCTTTCTGAATGAGAGATAGACCAGATACAGCTGAGGAAGCAGTGCGACCGCGACGAGGCCATAGCCATAGAGGTGGATGAAGAAGTTTCCAAGAGGCTTGGCCTTCTTTCTCTCGATGTGGCTCATTGCACTCATCGTGAAGCTGTTCTTCTTTGTCAGGTATCTCTGGATCAGGAAGAACACCAGTGTGATCAGGATTGCAAGGACTGCAATTGCAGATGCGAAGTTATGGTTGGTTCCGACCTCACCCACATACTCGTTGTAGATGATGACAGGGAACGTCGTGTAGCCTTCTCCGATCATCAATGGGGTTCCGAAGTCCGCTATGGCTCTCATGAACACCATCAGGGTTGCAGCCAGGATTGACGGCATGCAGAGTGGTATGACAATGGTGAAGAATCTCTTTGCTCCACTGACACCCATGTTGGCAGAGGCTTCAAGAAGTGACTTGTCCACGTTCTTCATTGCTCCCGAGACATACATGAAGACCAGCGGGAACAGCTTCAGAGACAGGACCAGGAGGATTCCATTGAAGCCGTAGATGTTTGGAATGGTTATTCCGAATACCGATTTGATCAGCTTGGTGATGACGCCTGCCCTTCCAAGAAGGTTGACCCATGCATAGGCTCCGATGAACGGAGCGGACATCGAAGACAGGATGATGAGCATCTGAAGGAACTTTCTGCCCTTGATCTCATACATGTTGT
>DMOO01000243.1 GCA_003456855.1 Sphaerochaeta sp. | reverse complement strand
GAATTGAATACTGCTGTCTGTGACCCTGGGTCCTGCGATATCCCTTTCTCCTGTGATACTTGAAGACACGAACCTTGTCGCCCTTTGTGTTGGACTCGAGTGTTGCTTCAATACTGGCACCTTCAACATATGGTGCGCCAAACTTAACGTCATCTTCCTTGACAACTGCAAGAACAGAATCGTAAGAAACCTTAGCACCGATCTCTGCGTTGACCAGATCGACCTGAATGCTCTTACCCTCTTCTGCCTTGTACTGCTTTCCAAGAATTTCTACGAGTGCGTACATAAACACATCCTTAAAATGAAATTTGCTCTACCCTTATACCCCTTAAACGAATCTTTTTCCACAACCCTCGGAAAGAAAAAGAATAAAAGTACTCTTGACTAACTACCGTTCGTTAGGAAAAATGAAGCCATGAGCAATACGAGACAGCAGATAATGGACGCTCTCCTGGACCTGGGGGCTGAAAAGGGACTATCGAACGTCAGCCTCTCCGACATCGCGGACAAGGTCGGGATCCGAAAGGCAAGCATCTACAGCCACTTCGAGAGCCAGAAGGCCATGACGGAGAGCATGGTCGAATACTGCCAGGGCATACTGCAGACAAAGAGCTTCAAGGTCGACTTCAAGGCAAAGGACGCCCAGAGTCTGATGGAGGCCCTTGTGGACAGCTTCCTGGAGACCTTCGCAGAGAAGCCCCTGTCATCATATCTTTCCATCGTCCAGCAGCAGAGGATGTTCGACCCATACTTCGCCCAGCAGAGCAAGAAGCTAAACTCCATGATCGGTGCAAGAGTCAGGGTCGCCCTGGAATACTGCGTCCAGCGCTCGTGGCTGGACATAAAGGACACCGATGTGGCATCGGACTTCTTCACCTCTGCCGTGATGGACTGCCTATGTGATGTCATTGTGGGCACCAGCGACTATGACTGGGAGCTTGACCGCCTGGTGGACGGCGTGCTGACCCTGTACTCCTGAACAGCCCTCTTTTTTTTTTATCTTTTTTGAAGGTTTTCGTCCTGTAGGTCAAATTTCTTCGTAATTATTTATCTCTATTTTCAAAAACTTAAATCTAAGCCACATTTTCGATATTTTTTTTATCTTTTTTTCTTGTTTTTCTCCACAGAGTCAAATGGCCATTCATCCAAGCATAGAAAAAAGGTGTAGAGACGAGGATTCTTCTCATCTCTACACCCAATGTTCAAATCAATATAGGATCACATCTTCTCAAGGAACGGGATCCCTACAAGGTCGAAGGCGTTCTTCATGACCTGCAGAACCATCTCACAGAGGCAGACCCTTGCCTTGACCAGTGATGAGGTCTCGGCCTTGAGGATCTGGTTGTCGTGGTACCAGTGCGAGAACTTCTTGGAGAGGTCGTACAGGAATGCGCAGATAACCGACGGGTCATACTGCTTGCATGCCTTGGCAACGGTCTCAGGGAAGCCACCGATCATCTTGATGATCTCACGCTCGTCCTCCAGCTCCAGAAGAGATGGATCGAACGGGATCTCATCATACTGGCCTCTCACCTCTTCGAAGTTTCTGAGAATGGAGGAGATTCTTGCTCCCATGTACTGAAGATAAGGTCCTGTGTTGCCGTTGAAGGAAAGTGACTCCTTAGGGTTGAACACGAAATCCTTGTTCGGGTCGAACTGGAGTATGTAGTAATTCAGGGCACCAAGGGCGATGTCATGGGCTGTCCGGTCCACATCGTCAAGCTCACCGTCGCGGCCCTTCTCGATGATCTCGTCCTTGGCCATCTGGGTCAGGGAGGCAATCAGGTCATCAGCGTCAACGACAGTGCCCTCACGGCTCTTCATCTTGCCCTCTGGAAGGAAGACCATTCCGTATGAGAGATGGTGGAGGTCCTTTGCCCATGGATAGCCGAGCTTGTCCAGGACGTGGAAGAGGATTGTGAAGTGATACTTCTGCTCGCTTGCGACAACGTAGATCAGGCTGTCGAACGGCCAGTCCTCGTGGCGGTTGATGGCTGTTCCGATGTCCTGTGTGATGTAGATGGATGTTCCGTCCTTTCTGAGAAGGATCTTGCGGTCGAGCCCGATGTCGGAGTTGTCAATGTAGATTGCTCCATCCTCGGCCTTCTGGAAGACTCCTCTCTCAAGACCCTCAAGGACCTTGTCCTTTCCGAGCTTGTAGGTGTCGCTCTCATAGTAGAACTTGTCGAAGGAGATTCCGGTGTTCTTGTAGGTCTCTGCGACGCCATCGAGTGTCCAGCCGTTCATCTTCCTCCAGAGAGCCATGACCTCAGGGTCGCCCTGCTCCCACTTCCTGAGCATTGCCTGGGCCTCGAGATCCGGACCGTTGTTGTCCTTGGCCTGCTTCTCTGCATCCTCTGCGGACATTCCCTTTGCCATCAGATCAGCGATGTCCTTCTTCAGGACCTCGCTCTCCCACTGTGCAAAGCGGACATAGTAGTTTCCGACAAGATGGTCGCCCTTGATGCCGGATGACTCAGGGGTCTCTCCACCGCCGAACTTCTGGTAGGCCAGCATTGACTTGCAGATGTGGACTCCACGGTTGTTGATCAGGTTGACCTTCAGGACCTCAGCTCCACCAGCCTTGAGAATCTGGCTCATGCTCTGTCCGATGCAGTCGTTTCTGACATGGCCAAGGTGCAGCGGCTTGTTTGTGTTCGGGCAGCTGAACTCGATCATGACCTTCTTGCCGCCAAGGACATTGGTCTTGCCGTAGGAGCCTGACTCCTTGATGATCTGCTTGTAGGTGTCCAGAACCATCTGGTCCATGTTGAGTCTGACGTTCATGTAAGGACCTGCGACGAAGGCCTCTCCGTCCGGCTTGTCCTCTAGTGCGTTGATGTCGGCGGCAAGCTCCTGTGCAATTGCCGCAGGGGCCTTGGAGAAGGCCTTTGCAAATGCGAAGAGAGGGAATGCCAGATCACCCAGCTCCGGTTTCGGCGGAACCTGAAGGACAACGTCCTGAAGCTTGCCCTCATGGCCCGACAGTTCATACATTCTCTGGAGTCTGGACTGGACCAGCTCCTTCCATTCTGACTTGTTGATCATCTCTGAATCCTTATGCTGACCTCTCCGGTCGACAGCACCGTCTCCTTGCCATCCATGTCCACAACATGCAGAAAGCATGAATCATCTATGGAGACCGCGGTACCTTCGCCGGTGACCTTGCCAGCCTGCATTATTTTTACTTTGTTTCCGACAATTGTGCTAGAGCTTTTGTAATCTTCCAGCCAGTTTTCATCTCTTCCATAGTAAAGAGAATAGATGTTGTACACAAGACGATTGACGAACACCTCCATCGGTGGGGCATCAGCCGCTGATGAATACAGGGATGTCGCTATCTCCCTCACATCCTCTGGAAGCTGAAGCATGTCGGTGGTGTAGTTGATCCCTATGCCCATGACAACCTTGCCAGAGGTGGCCTGAGCCAGGATTCCACACACCTTCTTACCCTTGTAGATTATGTCATTGACCCATTTGATGCCACAATCCTTGTTACACACTTCAGAAATTGTGCGCTTTACGGCCACACCGGTCATCGCCGTGAGGCAGATGCCGTCCTTTTCAAGAGGAAGCAGCAAACTTATGTAGATTCCACCCTCGGGAGATGAGAAACTGCGTCCCAGACGACCGCGTCCGGACTCCTGCCTGTGGGCCCAGACGACAGTGCCGCTGGGACAGCCTTCCCTGGCCATGTCCAGCAGAACCCTGTTGGTGGAGTCTGTGCATTCGTATTCGTAAAGAACCACCGGGTCGCACCCCGGGATGTCATGCCTTGTCTTCTTTTCCATTCTCGCTGACAGTATTCTCGGCAGCGAGGTCTTCGTCAAGCGTCATCTCAAGAAGCTCAGGATGGGCAAAGTACCTTCTCATGTTCTGGAAACAGCTGGCAAAGTAGTGTCCGCTGCAGATTCTCTCGTCCATGACGACTCCAAGCGGAAGGCAGGTCTGGAAGACCACCTCTCCCTTCACACGCTTCGGGACCTCCCTGAGGTTTCCCATGGTTATGAATACGCTGGTGGTTCCGAACTCGTAGCAGTGATGGTAGATGTGGTTGGTCTTGATGCTTGCAAGGTTGGAGATCGTCAGACTTGTGTGGAACGGACTTGCATCAATGACGGACATCGGCAGTATGCCTCTCTTGTCCATCCACTTGAAGAGGCCGACGCCTGTGTTAGCAAGCCCAGGGAAGCCGATGAGCTTCTTGATGAGCTTGTCAGTGGAGTTCTTGGCCTTCTCCTCCCTGTTCTTTGCAATGTACTCGTCGATCTTCCTCTGGACATCGAAGATCGTGTCCTTGAAGTCGAAGCGGATCTTGCTCATGGTTCCTTCCATGTCCCCATCACCGTCCTTCAGGACGACCATGGCAACATCGAAGTCCTTGCGGTCGTAGATCTTCTTGTTGACTATGAATCGATTCAGAAGCGGATACTTAGCTGCGGTTCTGAGATAAGCGCATATCACAAGCCCCAGATGGCTCATGAAAACACCTTCCTGTCTCTTCTGCTTGATGTATGCCTTAAGAGGATGCACTGGAATGTCCAGCGTTATCATGTTCATGGCATCATAGCGCTTGTCCATGATGTAAGGCACAATAGTGTACATAGGGTCAGCGTCTTTGACCCTAATGCCGTCTTTTCTTCCCATTTAAAAAACCTATCCCTGTAGAAGATTTCCTAAATGGTATCAGCAGTCTCCGGAGAAAGCAATTTAATTCTTGCAAGATCGCCGACATCCAGATTCGGATTGTCGCTGGCAAGTGTGACCTTCATGTAGTTGCCCGTCAGGCCGTACCAATGCCCGAGCCTGCGACCCTCTATGATCATCTCGTTCTCCTTGCCGACCTGGCGCTGGACATACCTCTGGTTGAGCTGTGCGGAAAGGTCTCTCAGGACCTTGGCCCTCTCGTCACGGACAATCTCGGGAACCTTGTCCCTGGCGTGCTCCAGGGCTGTGTCAGGTCTTGGGCTGAACGGGAACACATGCATCATCGCAAAGCCGTGGCGCTCAAGGAAGCTTCTGGTTGTCTCGAACTCCTCTTCCCCCTCTCCCGGTAGCCCGGTAATGACATCACAGGCCAGAAACGGGTCATCCTTCAGCTCTCTCAGGGCATTGATCACATACTCGAGATGTCTGCTGTCATAGCTTCTGCTTATTCTCTTTATGACCTTGTCCGAGGCGCTCTGGATTGGGATATGGAAATATGGCTGCATCCTTCTGTCTCTCAGCTGCTCCAGAAGAAGGTCGTCTATATGGTCAGGTTCAAGCGATGACAGGCGGAACCTCATGTCAGGGCCCACAGCTGCAAGAAGCTTCTTCAGAAGCCCTCCAAGGCCATCTCCCTCGTGGTCGTACATCGTCAGGTTCACACCGGTCAGAACTATCTCGTGATAGCCCTTCTGCTCTATCTCCAGGGCCCTCTGGACCACGGTCTCGGCATCCAGGCTGTGGGACTTTCCACGTGCGATGTGCACTCTGCAGAAGCCGCAGTTGTTGTCACAGCCGTCCTGGACCTTCAGGTAGGACCTGCAGTGATACGAGAACTGCGATGGGGCGAAGTCGAACAGAGATCCGCCGAAGCTTGCCGCCCTGCTCTCCGAGGCGAAGGACTTCACGGCTGACAGAAGGTCATCACCCGCGTTCTCATCAAGGAACATCGGGAGCTTCAGAAGATCGGGCTTTCTGATCAGAGGCAGCACAACCACGTTGTCTGCAAGCGCCTCGATCTCCCTTGGGTTCATCTGGGCATAGCAGCCAGTGACAAGCGATACCGCCTGCTTTGCGAACAGACGGATCTCGCGCCTAGCCTTCTGCTCGGCCTTGCTGGTGACTGTGCATGTATTGACTATTATCAGGTCGGCGCCTGTGCTTGAGTGGAGAATCTCATGGCCGCTCTTCATGAAGGATTCGGCCACAGCCTCGCTCTCACACTGGTTGACCCTGCATCCCAATGTATAGACGTAGACCTTCATCTCTTGATGTTCCTCTCCAGTTCAAGGATCTGTGCCACAGTGAGCTTCTCCGCCCTCTCCGTCACACTAATGCCGCTCTTTGCAAGAGCTTCATCTATCTCGGCAGCAGGTCTCCCCAGTGCCTTCAGATTGTTCTTCACTGTCTTTCTGCGCTGGGCAAACAGGATTCTGACCAGCTCGATGAAGAATCGTGCGTCCTCCTCCGGGACCATGGCATCTGTCCTTCTCTCCATGACTACGACGGAGCTGTCCACATTCGGTGGCGGGAAGAAGCAGCCGCTCTTGAGCTTCATGGCCTCCCTGTTCTGGTAGTCGATACCTGTGAGGATCGAGAAGCCGGAGTATGAGTCGTCACCGATTCCCGAGCACATGCGCTCCACGACCTCTGACTGAAGCGTGAACACCATCCTCTTCGGAAGACAGCGGTTCTCGATCAGCGATGCGATGAACACGGAACCGACGTTGTAAGGCAGATTGGCGCAGATGATGTCAGGCGTTCCAGTCTTCTCCCAGACGGACTTCCAGCTCTTGAGGGCATCACCCTCCACAAGCGTGAAGTTCGGGACGTCAACGTAGGCCTTCTCCCTGAGAATTCGGCAGAAGCCGTGGTCGATCTCAAACGATGTGACGTTGGCGCCTGTCTGAAGCAGCTTGGTCGTCAGAGCCCCGATTCCAGGTCCGACCTCCCATACCACTGAGCCCTCCGCGGCACCACTTAGGGCAGTGATCCTGTCAATGGCGCTCATGGAGACCAGGAAGTTCTGTCCGAACTTCTTGGTCATGCCAAGACCGTTCTCTTCCAGAATACGTGTTATCGAGGAGATTGAGCTGTAATCGAAGTCCCATATAGCCATCGCAAAGGCATTATAACGGAATCAGAGCATCAGATAAAGACTTGCTGTCACTTCATTTCATGTAGGCGATCAGAGCATCCTGGAAGACCTTTGATTACCTACCGTCAACCTTTCTTCTTGCCATGACCCTGAGCAGGAAGGCAGACATGAACACCAGGGCAACGCAGAGCAGAAGCACTCCATAGCCAACCCACCCCGCCTGTGGAAGGTCCTCGAAGGCGGAGAAGACTCTGTCCATGGCGTTGAAGACATGGTTGTTCAGGGCAAGTAGAAAGGCCCTCCTGCCAAAGGCCAGAAGCAGAAGCCCCATCACCATGGACAGGGCTGCAAGCAGGCTTGCCAGAGGAGAAACAACAATCACCCCAGGGCTCCAATGGCCGGTGCTTGCCATCTGGACAGGGATGCACAGCACCAGAACGGAAAGGCTTGCACAGATGAATGTGGACAGTCTTCCCGCGAACTGGAACATGGCCGCCTCCAGATAAGGAGACAGGAGCACGATGCCGAATACAGCCACATAGCCGTAGCAGCAGCCCAGCTCCACCATCGTCGCGGGGAAGAAGACCATCTGGACAAGGAAAACTGCAATGATCCTCGCCCTTGAAGGCAGAAAGGCAAGGATGAAGGCCAGAGCCGACCTTACAAGAGACGGCCTCGGGCCTGCGACAAAGACGAATGCGGCAATCACAACATAGGAGACAACGCTAGACAGCCTCCTGCCACCGAAGAACCTCTTGCAAAGGTTAGCCAGGATACCAAGATGCATGCCTGAAAGGGCAAGCACATGGGCGCAGCCGCAGGAGACGGCCCTGTCCTTGATGGCCATGGTGCAATTGTCAGCTCTGCCAAGAAGAAGCACACAGCTCAGCATGGAACCGTTGTCGGCATTGGAGCCCAAAAGCCTGATCTGCAACCAGGAGATTATGTATTCCCTAAGGTCGTTCAGCCAGCCTCTGGAGAGAACCTGTATGCTGTCGTAGATGAAAAGCCCATCGGAGAAACGACCTTCGAGATGGACCTTGACGCCATAGGAGATTATTGCCTGCGTATCGCCGAGCACGGAGACGATGCCCTTTGCGCTTCCGCTGTCACCGGTCACCGCAGTGCAGCCATAGAGGCTGATCTTCATCAGATGGCTGCCCCTTTCAGTGAAGGATGAATCGTAGACGACCCTTCCCTCAAGGCTTGCGATGGCTGACTCCTCGAAGCAGAGGTTCAGCGAATAGCGCCTTCTGATCATCACAGCAAGCAGAGTTGCCAGCAGACAGAGCATCATTGCAGCCGAGCAATGGAGAACAAAGGATTCGTCACCGGCCCAAAGGAGGTATGAACCCGCAATCAAAACAAGACAAGGCAGCGAATAGAAATGTAACGGGCCGGTGACGACTGAGGCCATGTACATGCAAAGAAAAGCATAAAGAGTTAAAAGGAAGGTTGTATGGAAGCTCACATGTTTTGTCCTCATGCAAACCCCTACAGCGAAAAAGTCGAAAAGATTAAGATTTTTTTCGAGACAGAACAAAAAAACCGGCTGTAAATCTACAGCCGGCATGGAATTAAAAATTTTTAAGATTTTTTTCTCAGTTTGCGGCAGCCTGTGCCAGAGTGATGGCGGCTGTGACAACGATGTCCTCAGCGCTGCAGCCTCTTGAGAGGTCTGAGACAGGTCTTGCGAAGCCCTGGAGGATAGGACCATAGGCCTCAGCACCAGCAAGGCGCTGTGTGAGCTTGTAACCGATGTTACCAGCCTGGAGGTCCGGGAAGACCAGGACGTTGGCGTGGCCGGCGACTGTTGAGCCTGGAGCCTTCTGTGCGGCGACCTTGCCGACGATTGCAGCATCAAGCTGGAGCTCGCCATCGACCTTGAGCTCCGGGCACTTTTCCTTGACCAGAGCAAGAGCTGTTGTGACCTTGTCGATCATCTCGCCCTTTGCGCTTCCCTTTGTTGAATATGAAAGCATTGCGACGACAGGCTCTGCACCCAGGAAGGTCTTGCAGGAGAGAGCTGAAGCCTCAGCGATCTCGGCAAGCTGCTCTGCTGTCGGGTTTGGAATTGTAGCACAGTCAGCGAAGATCAGTGTTCCGTCAACACCGTACTCCTTCTTGTCTGTTGCCATGACGAAGCAGGAAGATGCACTCTTGATGCCAGGTCTGCACTTGATGATCTGGAAGGAGGCGCGGAGAACGTCACCTGTTGTGTTCTTTGCACCGGCGACCATTGCGTCTGCATCGCCCTTGCGTGTCATCATTGCACCCCATCTGAGCTCGTTGACAATGAGCTCGTTGGCCTCTTCAGGAGTCATGCCCTTGGACTTTCTGAGCTCATAGTACTCGTTGGCATACTCTGCTCTCTTGTCACTTGTAAGAGGATCGACGATGTTGATGCCTGTGAGGTCAACGCCGATCTCAGCTGCGAAAGCCTTGACCTTGTCAACGTTTCCGATGAGAGTCACGGCTGAAGCGATCTTCTCGTCGAGGATCATTCTTGCTGCCTTGACTGTTCTTGGCTCGAGTCCTTCAGGAAGGACGAGTGACTTATGGGCCGCGATGGCCTGTCCCTTCATTTTCTCTGCAAATGTCATTTGTATATCTCCTAAAAAAGAAATGCCCCGATTGCTCGGGGTTGATGTCATTCAGCTGGTGTTCCAGTGACCTCTGTGGTCTCTGCGGACTCTGCTGCAGCCTCTTCAGCTGCTGCATTTGCTGCTGCCTCTGCCTCCATGGCGGCGTCGAACTGCTCCTGGTAGTAGGCCATAGTCTGCTGGATGTAGTCATAGCAGACCTGGAAGCCCGGGGTTGTTCCATTCTTCTTGACATAGAATGCAAGCTGGAGGGCGGCCCTTCTGAAGGTGTCGTAGGAATTTGCCCTACCGATGCCTCTAGGGAAGATGTCGACCAGATCCTCGACTTCCTCGAACAGGATGCTGAAAACATAGGATCCCTCAGGGTCGAAGGAATATCCGACAGACTCTGCGAAGGCCTCGACGTCACAGCTGTAGTTGAAGTTCACGTATCCGACATACTCAGGCTCGAAGAAAGACTGGTAGATTACGAAGATCTCCTCGATCTCCTCGTCTGAATAGTTGGCTGCAGCCATGTAGAATGTGACTGGGTCCTCAGGCATCATGTAGGCCTGTGTGAACTGAAGCACATCTGTGGCGTAAAGAGTCGGGTTAAACCAGAAAGCCTCTTCCAGGCTATAGCCGTCTCTGACCTTGAGAGGTCTGTACTCATTCGAATACTCATCGGCTGCGAATACACTCTGTGCAAGAACAAGGCAGAGCACCAAGGCCACTGCAAGGATGATTGTCTTCTTCATCTGTTGTTCCTCCGTAATTATTACTAGACTAATACTAAGGTCGCACTTTTTCAAGGACGTCAGGACGTCTTCATGCAATCTACACCATTTAAATTCACTTTATGATTCTGAGGATGAAGACCTTCAGGTACTCGCTCTCCGGGAAGGAAAGCCTTATCGGGTGGTCCTCAGCCTGTCCCAAGGTCTCCAGGACCTGAGCCTCCACCCTTGCGTCCTTTGCACTCCAGGCCAGAACCGTGCGGAAATCCTCCCTTGAAAGAGCCCCTGAACAGGAGCAGGTCACAAGGATTCCGTTGCCCTTTATCTTCTCCATTGCCATGCGGTTCAGGTCCTTGTAGGCCTTCTTGGCATTGTCAAGGGATTTGATGGTCTGTGCAAGCTTTGGTGGATCAAGAATCATAACATCATACTTGTTACGGGCTATCGAACGCAGAGTCTCAAAGATGTCAGCCTTTGTGGCGGTGACCCTCTCCCTGGCATCTGACGGCAAGGTTTCCATCTCAACGTTCATGTTTACGTTGGCAAGCAGCCTGTGCACAGCATCGGATGAGCTGTCAAAGGCATCAACGCTCTTTGCGCCGGCTCTCAGGGCATGCATGGTGAAACCGCCTGTGTAGCTGCAGCCGTCAAGCACAACGGCGTCCTTGACGTAGCGCTCGAGTCTGATCCGGTTCTCCCTCTGGTCGCAGTAGAAGCCGCTCTTCTGGCCAGAACCTGGTGTGAGTCCGTAGTAGATGCCGTCCTCGCGGATTCTGATGTCCTCCATCTTCTCCGACGGAGTGAAGCGCTGACAGCCCTGATAGTACTCCGTGATCTCGTGCAGATGCTCTATCGCGCAGAAAGAGGAATCCGTGTTAAGGATTATCATCTGAGGATGGAGAATCCCCTCTATGGTGTCAACAATCAGCTGTCTGTTGTTCCAGGCCACCCTGGCGCTGATTATGACTCTGACTATCCTTCCATAGACGTCTGCGGCAATTCCCGGAAGCATGTCAGCCTCTCCATGGATGATCCTGAAGGCGTTTGTGTTGGAGCCCTTGTCCTCGAAGAAGGGCCTGCGCCTCAGGATGGCGGCCCTGATGGTGTTTCTCCACCACTCGTCGTCAGGACAGACATCCTCGTCCCAGGACAGGAGTCTTAACTGGATGTGGCTCTCGCTGTCGTACACGCCCCATGCTATGAAGCGCCCCTCGGAGGTCACGACCTTCTGCACCCCACTCTCTGAGGGGATGCTGGACTCCTCCATTGCACCTGAAAACACCCATGGATGGTGTCTCAGGAGATTCTTCTCTTTATCTTGCTTAATCTTTATCATATTCACTTCTTTGGATCGAGATTCTTGAAATCCAGGACATCCTGGGTGTACATGACACCAATGCCGGGCTCATCAAGGCACTTGAGAGCTGTAATGGCATTCATGATCTGCTCCGTCTTCTCGGCTTCGCAGACAATCAGGATCATCTCCTTGTCAGGGACTATCTGAACTCCAAGGAACTTGGCATCCTCTGGGGTTCCGGTTCCACGTGCGTGGGTGACGGTTCCACCGCTAGCCCCTGCCTTCCTTGCGGCATCCATTATGTCATCGGCATAGCCAATGTTGACTATGATCGTTATCATCTTCCATTTTGTCTCCATTCCTTCCTCCTTTGTGGACCCCAGAAGGGCCGCCACGCCATTGATGCGCCCGTAGGCACGCACTTCAGATACGATTCTCTCCTCCAGATCCCTCTTCAGGACAACCAGGACCATCTCCTTGGATGTGTCCCCAAGTCCCAGGAAGTTCAGCACCTTGTTGGAGGCCGTTCCACGTGCAGGTATGACGGTGCCTCCCTTTATCCCAGCCTTCTTGGCAATGGATATGAATCGTTTAGCCTGACCGTGATTGACTATGGCAATCATCAGATTGCTATGCAGCAGCAGCATTGTCGGCCCCCTTTTTACCTTTTCTCTCCTTGATCCTGAAGATGATTCCAAGGATCTGGATTGAGATGAGCGGCGATATGGCAATCAGTCCCACAAGTCCGAAGCCCATTGAGGCCGAACCCGAGACACCTATTGCAAATGACAGAAGAAAGGTTGTGCTCATCGGTCCGCTTGCCACTCCGCCCGAATCGAAGGCGATGCCGGTGAACAGCGATGGTGTGAACAGCGTCATCAGAAGAGCTGAACCCACACCAATGAACACGAACCACAGATAGTTTATGTTGAACAGTATCCTTACCATGGCAAGGGCAACTGAAAGGGCAACCCCTATGCAGATGAAAACCATCACCATGGAACGCTTGAGTCTTCCGGCGGTCACAGTCTCAACCTGATGCGTCAGAACCCACACCGCAGGTTCCGCAAGGACAACGATGCCACCGAAGACCAGGGCCAATCCCACCACAAGCACAGGGCTGTAGTTCCGGGATATTGTCTGGCCCAGATACCTTCCCACCTCGACGAAGCCGAAATCGACACCTGTCAGGAAGATCACTATGCCGATGAAGCTGTAAAGCATACCAAGGACCATCTTCCTGAATTTCACCTTCGGGAAATGAAGCAGAGTGAACTGCAGAACCAGGATTATCACGAAAAGCGGACCGAAGCCTATCGCGGTGTCCTTGAGCTTTGAAAGGATCACATGTCCGAAGCCATGAGAGGCGGAACCGGAGACCATAATCTCAGCCCCTCCTGTTGAATGGCTCATCAAGGCCATTGCGGCGACGGCTAGAATCGGACCTATGGAGGCAATTCCGGTAAGGCCGAAGCTGCTGTCATCGCCATGTTTTGTGGATGCAGACACACCAAGCCCCAAAGCCAGAAGGAACGGGACCGCAAGAGGTCCTGTGGTAGCTCCGCTTGCATCGAAGCAGATGGAGGCCATGCTCTGGTCTATGAACAGCACCAGTGCGAAGACCAGAAGATAGAATCCGATCAGAAGCCACTTCAACGGGAAGCCCAGGACGGTTCTCAGAAGTCCGATGTCAACGAAGATTCCAAGGCCCAGGGCGATCATGATAACCAGGAGACGTCCATTGATTGCAGGGTTCAGACTATGGATCTGGTTCGCCAGAACAGTCACATCAGGCTCAGCCAAGGTCACAGAGAATCCGATGATGAAACCCATGGCCATCATCAGAGGCACACTGCGCCTGTTGGCAAGCACCGAACCAAGCTTCTGTCCAACCGGAACCATGCCTATGTCAGTTCCAGCAAGGAACAGAGACAGCCCCAACACAAGCAGAAGCCCTCCTAGAAGGAAGGGCAGGAGCTTGTCCCCTAGAGGAGCAACTGTGAAATTAAGGATAAGGACTATGACGATGATCGGGATCACCGAAACCAGCGTCTCCTTAAGCTTTGAAACGAAATCCATTCTCTAGAAACTCATTTCCTGTAGATCTTCTCGATGTCTGCAAGCATGTCGGAGGTCTTCTTCTCGGCAGCGCTCATCTTCGTTCCAGAAGGCTTTGCAGAACTCTTCTGGGCAGGCTTGGCTTCAGGCTTGAGCACCTGGCTCACATTGCCTGCCTTGGCGCTCTGGGAACCTGTGAATGCATTCTCGGCACCACCGGCGAAGGCAAGAACAGGCTCGCGATTGCCGTGCCTGACCTCGGAACGGTGCTGGATCTCCTTCTTGTAGATGATCTTGTAGTTGCCCTTGCCCTCTTCATACATGGACTTCTTGTTTCCATAACCGTAGCCGTAGCCATAGCCGTACTTCTTGTTGCCGTAGTAGGAGCCGTAGCCGTAGTTGCTGTAGGAGCTCTGGTTCCTTGCGATGACTCCATAGTAGATGTAGCCCAGAAGCGGTGCGTTTATGAAGTCCAGCTCTGACATGAAGCTGGAGAGCGCCCTCTTGGAGGAGACACCGGCTCTTACGTTGATGACAAAGCCGTCGAGGTGTCTTGCGAGATGGGTGAACTCCGAACCGTAGGAGATAGGAGGACAGTCGATGATTATGTAGTCGTACACCGCCTTGAGCTTTGCCAGAACGGCATCCGCCTTGGGTGAGTTGTACAGGGCGTTCGGATTCCTTGTACCCTTTCCCGGTGGCATCAAGTGCAGATTTGGAACCTGCGCCAGAGGACGGACAATGCACTTCTCAAGAGGCACGTCATCAACTATTGCGTCCACGAAGCCCAGCTTGGACCTCTTCAGACAGAAGAAGGCCTCTATTGCAGGCTTTCTGAAGTCTCCATCGATCAGCAGGACCTTCTTGCCTGACAGGGCATAGGCTGTTGCAACGTTGCAGATCGCGGTCGTCTTTCCCTCTCCCATCTCGGTGGAGTTGATCGACAGGACCTGTATCTTCTTGGGAAGCGAGTACACTATGTTGTTCGCAATTGACTTGAAGCGTTCCGAAACGGCCGCATCAGGATCGTTGAACACATATAGTGCCGGAATCTCCTTCTGTATCTTCTCAACGTTCTTCACGTAGGGAGTCCAACCAAGGGACGGGATCTCCGAACCAAGGATCTGCTTGATGGAGTCCTCGCTTCTGATGCTGTCATCGATGAACTCAAGAAAGAGCCCGAACAGAACACCCAGAACCACTCCACCGACAACGGCGATGGCCATGACCATAAGCTTTTTCGGACTGACAGGCCTGATTGGGACAACCGCCTCGTCTATGACGTTGACGTTTCCGACAACGGCGGCCTCGACCATCTTGGTCTCCTCAAGGAGCTGTCTCAGGGAGAGAAGCAGCTGCTCGTAGATCTCGACATCCCTCTGGAGCTCAAGGTACTGGCGCTCCATGATCGGGTAGTCAGAAAGCTCCTCGTTGTAGGATTCTATGATGTTGTCGATTGCGCTGATTGAGGCCTTTACGCACAGATACTCCGTGATTGCCTTGGCATACATCGTGTTCTCGGAACCGACGATTTCCGTCACCGCGTTGAGCACGTTCTTCTCGTTGGATGCAAGGCTGCTCTCAAGGACATAGACCCTTGAGGAGGAGGCTGTTGCATCGACGTTCTGGTACATCATCAGCTCCTTGCTGTTGGACACGTACTCCTCAAGGGAGACTCTTACGGCATCATTCTGGGCGATTGTCTCCACGGCCATCAGAGAGCCGTCTGAGTTGAGCGATGCAAGCAGACTCTCGACCTCGACCAGCTGCAGGCTCAGAGGGGCCTTCTCAAGCTGGAAGGCGGCGATCTTGGATGTCAGAAGAGTGTTCTTCTGGGTCATCTGCATGATGCCGCTGGTCTCCTTGAAATCAGCAAGCTTCTCGCTTGCCTCATCCAACAGGGCCTCAGTCTCAGGGATCTGGGTCTCGAGGAACTCGCGCTGGGCGCTCTTCGAGTTCTTGGAGATGCGGGTGAGCATCTCAGTGTAGGCCTCGAGGATTGCGTTTGCGTAGTCTGCGCAGAACTGAGGGTTTCCGTCCTCGACCGTGATCTTGACGACCTTGGTGCTGCTGACTGTGGACACTGATACAACCTTCGAGAAACTTGAGCCCTTGAGTTTCTTCTCGGAATATGGGATTCCATCAGGGTCGAGGTATTTTGTCAGATCAAGCTTGTCCAATGCGTTCTGCAGGTTGGACGATGATGTTATCAGCTGGATCTCAGTGTCTATCTTGGTCGAGCTTGTGCTTGACGTGAGAAGACTCTCGATTGACGTTGCATTCGAGATCGGCTCGACCAATGCTGTGGCTGATGCCTGGTAGCTGGGATCTGTTATCTTCAGATAAAAGACTGCAAGGGCGCAGGCAAGCACGAAGAACACATAGACCCATACCCTTCTCTGTTTGATGATGCCGAGAATCTGGGTGATCGAGATCTCCTGCTCTGCTTGCTTCTCTGCGTAATTTACGCTACGGACTTTGGCTTCTTCTTTCCTATCCATCTCTCTACCTCCATCCTTAGAACCAAGTCGTTATCGTGTGACCGTTGATCACAATCGTCAGAATGGTGCTGACAATGGCGAGCACAGACGCGGTCAGCGTCAGTGTGGTCGTCAGATTGTTGTTGTTGGCCTTGATTGTGGCGCCTGCAGGGATCTCATCCCCGGCATTGCCACCCGATACCTTGACCTTGCCGCTTGCGGAATCGGTGAATCCGCCTGCAAGGGAGATGTAATAGTCTTTCGTCATTCCAGGGACATACTCGAAGGTTCCCGGATTCTTGACGTAACCAGTTACGGTGATGGCCTGGCTTGAGAACGGGATGACCACCGTGTCACCCTGCTCCAGAGCGATGTCCTTGTCCTCGATTGAGATTCTTGAACCATCGCGGAGGATGTAGGCGGAACCTGCATCGCTGGTTGATGTCAACATCGATGAGATGTTGGCAAGGAGCTGCTGAACAGTCTCTCCAGGCAGGAAGCTGTACATGGTCCTGTTCGTGGATGAGATGGTGTCGCTTGATGAATCGGGCACTATTGCGCCAGAGATTGTGACATAAGGAAGGTTCTGGCTGCCGTAGACAGCAGAGATGACATCGCCGTTGGCAGGTGTGTAGGACTTTGCATCCTCAAGACTGAGATACCTTGAGGAGTAGGCTCCGCCAGCATAGTTGGAGATCCTGATGCTCTGGGCATCCGCCGAGCTGAGAAGACCTCCTGCATAGTTCTGGACAAGGTCGTAAAGGGTCTCGCCGTCAAGCGGCTGATAGACGCCGGTCCTGGCGACTGCACCGTTGAGGCTTACGATTGTGGAGGCTTTCTGGAAGCGGACCTCACAGCCAGGGGAAAGAAGAGGATTGTCCTCTGCAGACCCGTTTCTGAGTGCATTGTAGAGGTCATAGGACTTCGTGCTTCCATCACGATAGGTGACCTCGACAGCTCTGGTTGATGCAGTGTCCATTGCATAGATGGCAAGATCGGAGAGTCTGGTAAGACCCCATGCCGTGACGTACTGTGAGTACGAGACCTCCCCATAGACTCTTACGGAGAAGACACCGCAGCTCACCAGCTGCAGTTGAGGAGCCGAGAAGTTGTAGTATGTCGAAATGAGGTTCTCTACGTATTCCTTGAACTCACTGTATGTCATGCCTGCAGCATTGACCACTCCAACTGACTGGATCGAGACCTTGCAGTTGCTGTCAGCCTGAAGATTCAGGGAAATGAGGTTCTTGCCTTCAGAGTAACTGAGCAGGAATGTGTCTCCCGGAGTCACTGGGTAATCGGAGTTTCCGATTGCCTGAAGAACCGCATTGGCAGGAATTGTCGTTGCTGTTACTGCTGTATTTTCTGTCGGGATGCCAAGCTGGGCTGTATAGGAGCTGTCAATAGCCTCTGACCCAACCTGTGACTGGTAAAAAAGCCCGTCGGCAAAGATCATTGCGGCTGTGAATGCAAGCACAATGAAAACGGCGAGCAACTTTTTTCTGGTCATCATAGTTAAATCCACTCTCCATTAGAGTTATAATTTCCTGACTACAAAAATAGCCAATCATACAAATCATAAAAGTAATTTATATCAATGTCCACCCAAATCAACCACAGAATCACGGCATCTCGGCAAAAACGGCCCATATGGGCACATGATCGGACACTCCTATAAGCAATTGCCTATTCCATGCAAAAGGTTTTGAATCGGCTGTCTTGAGCACCCCCTTGAACACAACACCAGCTGTCGAGAACTCGAATCCAGTCCCGTCCTTGGCCGCCGCGGACACCAGAATGTTGTCGTAGCAGCGCCAATAGCCGTCGTAGTAGTAGGACCCCGAAGGCCAGAGCTCCAGTGCGCTGTCCATCCAGAAACAGTACCAGAAACCCTGCTCGAAGGACCCGGAGACCTTAAGGGGACTGGAGCAGTAACGCGATCTTCCCATGCTGCAATCGTCCCAGCATTCCTCGTTCAGGTCCCCACAGACCATGACTATGCACCCCGGATTGTCCACCTGCAATGTGGCGGCAACCTGGGACACCACCCTGGCAGCCTCTAGCCTGTCCTTTCTGGTGTCATCCACCCCACCGACGTTTGACTTGAAGTGCACGGCCAGGACAAAGAGCTTCTCCCTACCCGTGTCCAGTTCGACCTCAAGCACCGGCCTCAGTCCGGATGAGACCTGGTGGACCCTTGCCCCGACAATCGGTATTGAGCTTAGAACCGCACTCTGGATGGCAAGGCTTTCCTCTTCTGTGCAGGCATACCAATGAAAGCCTAATTCAGCTATATCAGCTGAATTTATTATATCTTCTATTACATTTGAACACTCAATTTCATTCAAAACAACTACATAATCGCTTGAGTCAGGCAAATAATGGAGGACCTTCCTCACGTTGGTCAACCTCTTCTCGTAATCGGACTGTCCCCACCCTGACCCAGGCGTGTATTCGGTATACTCCATGCCGTCAAGCTCTGCATTGAAGAGGTTCTGGACATTCCATTGGGCAACGCATATGGTCCTGCTTTTCTCCTCCATCCCCTGGCCATTGCAGGAGGACAGCAGAAGAAGTGACATTGAGACTACAAGCAGAATCCGGATCTTTCCACTTTTTTTCTTCATGCCTATATATACAGAGAAAAAGTAAAAAAGATTAAGATTTTTTTACAACTTGTTTAGACGCAAGGATTTGTTCAGAGGGACTCTCTGGTCTTTGATATCTTGCTGATCAGGCCGTAGGCCATTGCCTCTTCGGCGTCGAGCCAGTGGTCCCTGTCAGTGTCCTGGGACACGATCTCAAGGCTCTTTCCGGTTGCCTCGGCGATGATGGCGTTGAGCTTAGCCTTCATCTTCTCCAGCTGCATGGCATGGATCTCGATCTCAGTTGCATTGCCCCTCATCTCGCTGAGCGGCTGATGGATCAGATAGGATGAGTTGGGAAGGCCGATTCTGCGCTCTGCAGGCACTGCAAGCAGAATCAATGCAGCTGAACTTGCAACGAGGCCCATTCCGACCATGTAGACAGGACAGGAGACGAATCTTGCCATGTCATAGATGGCGAAGCCGGCATCGACATCTCCACCAGGGGAGTTGATGAAGATCCAGATGGGGTCGTTGCTCTCGGACTCAAGGACCAGCATGTCCTTGATGAGCTTGTCAGCGGAGTCCTTGTTCACCTCTCCGGACAGAAGCAGTGAACGTGTCTTGAGCAGTCTGTCATACTGTCCCATTGGGTTCTCGGCTGTCTTTTTCTCTTTATCGTCTTCAAGTCTCATCTTGCCCCTCCGAATCTAGTATAAAATAACAACAATCCGACTTAATTACAACTTCTATTCAGACAGAGGGTAACCAACTTGCTTTTCATTTTGTGAATTATCGATATAATGGCCTTATGAAATGCGCATCAGTGGCCATAATCGGCCGCCCATCATCAGGCAAGTCCACCCTTCTCAACACGATCTGCGAGTCAAAGGTCTCGATCACCTCACCGACTCCCCACACAACCAGAAACGCCATCCGTGGTATCTACACGGACAGCCGCGGACAGCTGATCTTCACAGACACCCCGGGCTACCACCTCTCGGAGAAGAAGTTCAACAAGAAGATGCAGGACATCGCGGTCTCGTCCCTGGAGGAGACCGATGCAGTTCTGTACATGATGGACGCCACGCGCAAACCTGGTGACGAGGAGGACTCCATCACCTACATGCTCAGCGGCCTGACGGTCCCTGTAGTCTGCTGCATCAACAAGAAGGACATCCTTTCAGACAAGCAGATAGAGGAAGCCCAGGAGTATCTGAAGCGCAGCATGCCAGGCAGAGTGGTCCTTGTGGCCTCCGCAAAGGCCGATGAGGGAGTGGACGAGATACTGATCGAGCTCTTCAAGCATGCCCCTGAGGGCGAGCTTCTCTACGATGAGAACACCTGGACGGACCAGGACCTTGAGTTCCGCGTCTCCGAGATCATCCGCGAGAAGGCAATGAACTCCGTCACAGCAGAGATTCCATATGCGATCATGGTTGAGGTCTCCGACCTCGAGTACAACGCAGAGGAAGGAAAGGTCTGGATAAGGGCCTTCATCACCGTCGAGCGCGAAAGCCAGAAGGGAATAATGGTCGGCAAGGGCGGAGAGAACATAAAAAAGATAAGAATCGCCTCTTTCAAGGAAATCAAGAAGATCTTCCCGGGCTCAAAGCTGGAGCTGGACCTCAGAGTCAGGGTCAACGGCAAGTGGAAGAGCAACGACATGATCCTGTCAAAGGTCTTCAAGGACACACAGAGCTGACAAAAAATTAAAGGCTTGGTTCCCAACGGTTCCAAGCCTTTTTAAATGCTGTCAGTCTACAATCAATACTTTGAAAGGACCTCGACAACCCTGTCCTTGCCGATTGTGTTGATGAAACCGGCGAGCTTAGGTCCCTTCTCCTTACCGATCAGGGCCTTGTAGGTTGCAGTGAACAGGACTGTGTTCTCTACACCGGCCTCTGCGGCTGCGTCGTAGACCAGCTGTGAAAGCTCCTTCTCGTCCTTTCCGTCCCAGGACTGCACCTTTGCGCAGAGAGCCTTGACTGCCTTCACGCCGTCATCGTCCAGATCCTGCTTCGGGCTGTCAGCTGTTGCCACTGAGAATCTGAAGTCCTCTGGTGAGAACGTTGTGATCCATGTCCATGCGCAGCGGCATCTGGTTCTGAGTCTCTCGATCTGGTCCTCCTGCACATCTGGAAGTGAGGAGACGACCTTCTCGATGTCTCCGCTGTTGATCTGGAGCAGGTTGCACAGATGTCTGAACGGGATCTGGTAGCCAGGTGTCTTTGGAACATCACCCACCTGTGAGAGCTCGTACACCCTTCTCTCCATTGCAAGCTTCTTCTCGTTGCAAGGAAGGAGTCCGAAGTATCTTCTCTCGCAGTTGTCGTAGTCCTCGTAGAGCTTCAGGACATCGAGGTCGAAGGAGATCGCGAACTCCGTGTTCGGTCTTGTGGATGCGAAGAGGAACCTTGTCAGCTCCGGTGTGTAGACCTCAAGGACATCGCCCAGGGAGACGACCTCACCGCTTGAGGATGAGATCTTTCCACCACGACCCTTGATCGAGATGAAGTCATACTGGAAGGACACTGGGGCATGGCCGCCGAAGAACTCGACGATCTGCTTCGAGGTGTCGAAGCTTCCGCCCTTTGAGTGGTGGTCCTTTCCTGCAGGCTCGAAGTCAACGCCCTCCTTGACCCAACGCATAGGCCAGTCCACTCTCCAGTGGAGCTTTGCGTACGGTGTGGTTCTGAGGTCGATGGTCTCCTCCTTGTTCAGGTCGTTGTCACGGTATGTGATACCGTACTCGCCGTCCCAGGAGAGGATTGTCGTGTTGTCCTTGTCCGTGAAAGAGCTGAAGACCGCAATCGGCCACCAGGAGTCATCGAGAGGCTCTGATCTGTACTGGTTAAGAACCGCGATGATCTGAGGCTTCAGTTCCAGGGCCTGCTTCATCTGCTCTGCATACATGGAGCTTCTGTAGCGCTGTGCCTGATAGAGATACTCCGGGTAGACACCTACGATAGGGAGCTTCTCCTCGACATCAAGCTCGTTTCCACGGGCATAGTTGTCTGCTCTCTTGGTTGTGTCAGGGACCAGAGTGATAGGCTTTCTGAGGTATGTTGCCAAAAGCTCCTGCTCAGGCATGTTCTTAGGGACCTTTCTGAAGACATCATAGTCATCCCAGGAATAGATGAACCTTACGTTCTTTCCCTTCTGTCTGAGTGCTTTAACAACGAGGTCTACAGAGATGATCTCTCTGAAGTTTCCAATGTGGACAGTTCCGGATGGTGTGATTCCGGAAGCGCAGGTGTAGAGGGCCTTGTCGCCCTTCTCCCTTATGATCTTGTCGGCGTATATATCCGCCCAATGTACTGAATTCTGCTGTTCCATAGGGGGCATTGTACTGAAAACATGCCTTTAAATCAATTGCGCAAAAAAATTGCGCAGACCTGAATTGCAAGCCTGCGCATTGGATTCGAATTTCAACAGATCAGAAGTCCAGGAAGAACGTTGCCCCTGTGATGAAGCTCGAGCCCGGGTTCCTCGGGTTGGCTCCGTTGATCAGGTATGCCAGCTGGAAGCCGAGGTCGATGAAGTCGAAGAAGCACATCTCAAGCTGGAAGCCTGTTGAGCACAGAAAGCGCTCAAGACCATACTTCTCAGCCATCGCTGATGCAGTCTTCGCGGAGATTCCGTTGTGTCCTGTGTTGAAGTAGTTTCCGGCATGCCAGCCCATGTCGAAGAAGATGTTGAGTCTCGGGAAGATTCCATCCATGACAGGCTCCGGTCCAGCAAGACGGATGTCCAGGTTGTTCACAACTGTGAAGTTGGTGTTGAAGCTGTTGGTGTTGAAGCCACGGACCTTTCTACCAAGGGAGACAGGCATTGAGGCGTAGACCGGAACAGAGTCTCCGTCTGTCCAGTTCACGTTGACTCTGTCGATTGCAACGATGGAGAAGAGGTTTCTGCCCTTCTTGTTGGCGATCTCGAAGAGGGTTGTACCTGCGACTCCGTTGAAGGTGACGCTGTAGTATGATGCCCCATCCTTGATGAAACCAGGTGCGAACTGCAGCTTGATCTCAGCTGTGGCGCCCTCGTTGGACACCATCTTGTCATCCATCAGGTTGAGCTTTGCACCAACGTAGAAGTTGGTCATGAAGGCTGAGTAGTCATCTGCCAGATCCGGGTAGATAAGGTTGCCTGCCTTTGTGGAGCCCCAACCACATGTCCCGCTTGTGTCGTTGAACCATGCATCCAAGCTTGGGATTGCAGTTGCACCCGATGTTCCACGAAGCCTCTCCTGGCCAAGGACCATTGAGTCCACGCCCTTCTCAACTCTTCCCTCGTAGCCAACATAGGCGGTCACAAGGTCCTTTCCCGGAACCCAGGAGTCACCGAAGCCCTGCAGGAACTTCAGGTTCCATCTCATCTGGATGGTATCGTAGAGCATCTGGTTGTCGATCAGAGGCTCACCTGTTGCAGGATCCTGGAACAGTGCCCTCTGCGTGTAGCCTCCACCAAGCGTGACCTGCACCTGTGTCAGATCCCCTTCAATGAGGTCCAGACCATTGTAGCCTACACCAATGGTTGTGAGAGTCGGCAGGAAACCTGCGAGAATCTCAGGATGCTGGTCAAGCTCCGTGAACAGGAACTTGAAATCACCTGCGAACACGCTGCAGACAGCGAGAGCAAGCACAAGAACGACGACCAAAGCTTTTTTCATTACATAGCCCCTTTCTTATATTGACCAATCCGCACCCTCTACATGAGGAAGCGAGAATGATATTCCGAACTTTCCAGGCATGAAGCCCGGGTTGTATGCAGAATTTTCACCAGTATACATGAATATTCTGCCGATTTCATAGTAGATATGAAGCGATCCGAACATCTGGAGCTCGATGTGGATTCCGAAACTCCCCTCCCAGGCGGAGGCTATGTAGTCCTCAACGCAGTTGTTCAGCTTTCCACCAGAGTAGTTCATGTCCAGAAACAGATAGACGTACGGGACGCAGTTTCCGAAGAACTGCTCACCATAGTAGTTGAGTTTCAAGGTGTCCTTTGCAAGGAAGGTCATGTTCTCAGGCTCATACCACCAGATGTTTGATTTAAGAGTCCTGGCGTACTCAGGAACATACTTTCCACCAAGGACGCGGATCTCGAATGCATTTGTCACACCCAAGGACCATTTGTTCTTTCCGTCAGGCAGGGTCTTCTGGTGAATCATCTTTGCATATTCTGCGTAGCCCCATACCTTCCAGTAGTCGGCAAAGCCTCCGTATTTCTTGGACAAGGTCAAGAACGATGGTGCCCAGACGAACTTGAACTCGGCCGAAAGGCCATCAAGGATTCCCACGCTTAGAAGCTGGTCGGAGAGCTTTCCGTACAGATCGAAGCTCATGCTGATCAGCTGTCTGTTACCGGAGAGGTCAGGCGTTCCGGGAAGCACCTCCCCTCCTGAGGCACCGGTGAAGGCTGCGATGTTCTTGAAGGGATAGCCGGTTCTGGATATCTGCATCAGAGGATCCAGGGCAACCTCCCACTGTCCGTCCAACGTCAGTCTGAGCGTGAGCAGGTCGAAGTCGGCCTGGTCGGACCATCCAAGGCCCTGTGCAAGTCCCACCTTCCACGATGCGTAGGTGACATCGTAGTATTTGTTGTTGGTGAATGTCGAATCGGAGCCGTCCAGGATCGCTCCTGTGACAGGATTCTGTGAAAGGGTTCTGGCAATTGTACCTGTGGCAAGCTCAAGCCCTGCCTCGGTCACTCTGTCAGAGACAAGCTCTATGCCCTCCACCCCTATGAAGCAGCGGAAACTCGAGGGGAAAAGACCGAACCAGAAGTCAGGATGGGTCGTGATTCCAGTGAGTCTCGTGTTGAATGTGACTGCAAAAATACATGACGGCGCAACAAGCAGTATAAGTAAAATGGTCAAAGTTTTAAGTGCGCCACGTCTCATTAGACTAAATGATATAAATTAATTCAAACAAACACAAGAATTTTATTGTCAGGCTTGAAATTCGGATACAAAAGTGCTAACTTAGGTCACTGTGCAAAAAGCACAAGGGCCTGTAGCTCAGCGGTTAGAGCAGAGGACTCATAATCCTTTGGTCCTGAGTTCAAATCTCAGTGGGCCCAAAAATAAAACCTTACAATACAAGGAATTATCCTAAGCGTTGTAAGGTTTTCTTTTTTGTCAGACCAAAATGTTATCAAAAACTTCATCAAATATACCCGATAATTGGTCATTTTTTCTCACCAAAAATCACAATCTCCAAGCTTGAACAATCCTCTTATTTCTTCTTTCTTTTCCATACTGCAAGCGCATTAAGGTTAACAAGCAGTTTTTCCGTGTCTATCTTCCTTGGACAGATATCCTTGCAGGCAAGAGCTTTTCCGCAGCCCGAATAGATATGCTTACGGTATAGTTTGGCATTGTCCATGTAGAGTTTTCTGTCTGTTTCTGAAAGCAGTCTCATGGTAAGCGGAACTGAAGCCATGCCGAAGAAAGAACCACCCGGATAGAAATTCGGGCAAACCTCAAGACAGCAGCCACACTGTATGCATTCAGAGCCCTGGTAGGCAAGCTCCCTGTACTTGTCAGGGTTTGCATCTCCAAAGTCCGCATCCTGGCTAAGCCAAGTCTTCATGGTTTCAAGATTCCTGTAGAGAATGCTTCTGTCTACAACAAGGTCACTGATAACGGGGAATTTCCTCAGTGGCTGGACCGTGATTGTTTCTGATTTGCAATCGGAAAGCTTTGTGTCACAGGCCAGACGAGGGATGTTATCTATTACCATGGCACAGGCTCCGCACTTCTTCTGAAGACACGAACACTCCCATTTAACTTCACCTATCTTGAGCAAGGCAGAGGCAACGGTATCATTTTCAGATTCACTCTCGTATTCAAAATCCTGCCAGTACTGTTTTTCCTCTCCGGGAGCTTTCCTTAAAACTTTCAGAGTGTATTTCATAGAGCACCTGCCTTGTTCAGGTCTTCAAACCTTACCATGATTCTTCCTTCCTTAAGAACAACACATGTCTGCTTTTTGTAGCTGTCCAGAGCTTTCGGACAATCGCTTCTGTAGTGAGCTCCACGGCTTTCCTTTCTTGCTCTGGCACATTCGAGCATGGCACAGCTCAGCAAGGCCCTTTTTGCATCTGCACTAGTGCTGTCCGAGGCCATTTTCCACGTTTCGCCCAGGGCGCCTTCTATCTCTTTTTCATCTCTGATGATTCCAAGGCCTTTTAACAGTATCTGACAGAGTTCCTTCTTCTGTCTTTCGGTTCCCGTCTCTTCATAGGAAACCTCAGAAACCGAACACTGAGAGGCTGCATCACAGGCACTCTGTGCTGCAACCCTTCCGCCATAGAAAGCTCCAAGCATGGAGTTTCCTCCAAGCCTGTTGGCTCCGTGGTACTTGCATGCGGCTTCTCCCGCAGCAAAAAGATTCTTTATGTTTGTTCTGTGTCCGTTATCAACCCTGATTCCTCCCATGAAGTAGTGGATTCCGGGTCTTATGGGTATGTAATCTCCGGCAGGGTCTAAACCGGTGTAGCTGATCAGCTCAGCCCTTAAGTCACTCAGGCGTGTCTTCCACACCTTTTCGTCAAGGCCTGTGGCATCAAGATAGAAGTCATTAAGGCCTTCCGTTTTCTCGAGAAGGGCCATTTCCCTGGAAATGACATCTCTGGGGCTGAGGTTGCCCAGCTCATATTTTTCCTCCATGAAGTACCAGGGCCTTGAATCCCTCATGACCATAAGCCTGGCCCCTTCACCTCTTGCAGCCTCACTTATGAGCATGACCTTGTCACAGATCTTTACAGTTGTAGGATGGTACTGAATGAACTCGAGGTTGGCGAATTCAACCCCCTCAGAGAAGGCAAGAGCTGCAGCTGTTCCCGTATTCTGTGTCGTTCCTGTTGTGTAGCCTTCAAAGAATCCGTTAAGTCCTCCGGTGCAGAGTATGCAGGGACCTGTGAACTCAAGGGTTTTGAAAAGGTGTGTGTCCGTAACCCTAACAGCCTTGAGTTCTGAGTCTCTGATCACAAAAGAGGAGAGAACATGGGAAGGATATCTTTTGACAAGGCCCGAAGCCTCTGCCTTTCTGACCCTGTCAGTGAGGGCAGCCATAATCATCTTGCCGGTGCTGCTTTTTGCATATGCAGTTCTTTTCTTCTTCTGTCCGCCAAAGTTTCTCTGTATGAGCTTGCCGTTTTCATGCTGGAACGGAACTCCAAGGGCCTGAAGCTCCCTTACAATGGATGGAGCAGCTTCTACAAGTCCCCTGACGGCTTCTTCATCCTCAATGAAAACTCCACCCTTAACCGTGTCCTGAAAATGCTCCAGAACCGTGTCATGTTCGCCCATTGTATCCAAAGAAGCGTTTATGCCACCTTCTGCAAGAACGGACTGGGCCCTTTCCGAAGGCATGGAGGAGATAAGGTTCACATGAATATTCTTCTGTGCAAGCGTTATGGCTGCACTGAGACCTGATATACCGGCTCCTATTATGTTGACTGTCTTTTCCATCTCCACCTCCTAGAGTGCAATCCATACAAGATAGTAGAAAAGAAATCCGACAGTGCTTATAAGCAGAATGGCAGATAGGATCACAAGTAAAATCACCGAAATCTTTCCGGTTCCTTTTACTCCCATGGATATGAGGGCAGGTCTAATGTTTGAAACTATGTGTACGGCCAGGCATGCAACAAAGAGAATCTGGGATATCATGCGGAGTGTGTTAAACTCAACCAGCCTGTATGCCCCGTTCTCAATCACACCGCTGAAAACGGTGAAGTGCATGAACATGGGAATGATGATGGCAAAACCGCTTAATCTTCTGGCCCAGAAAAGACCGTTATTCCTGAAGTATGAGGCCCCACTCTTCTTCAGGGCATAAAGAGTTCTGAATGTCAGTATGGCTGTTACAATCATGTGGAGGAAGACAAGGGTCATGAAGGAGTGTGTAATCATTTTGCTCGGAACAGACTCAGCACCGAAAAGCTGAGTAGAACCCAGAACTCCGTGAACAAAAAACAGAATCATCATTCCTATTACAAGGAACATATTGAATTTTCTCACTGTGCTCCTCCAATTGTCCTTACAAGGACTCTAAGGCCGTTTTCCTCACATTTATCACGATTGAGTTTCAAAGCTTCAGCAACACCACCTGATATGATTGCAACATCTGCAATTCCCAGCTCCACCTTTGAAAAGACCATAGTCGTGTTGATCTTGCTCACTTTCATTTCTCCTGCGGTATACAGAGCCTGATAACGTCTAGCCAGGCCGATTGCATCCACATCCGGATATGAGACGAAGCAGTTGATATGCTGTGGCAGGTTTTCTGTGTTTTCCTCCAAGAAGAAACTGTCCAATTCACTACCGTGAAGACTTTCATTTACCAGTATGAAAAAAGTGCCGGAGAACTCATGTTCCCCAGTCTCGAAAGAGTTGTTCCTATAGAAGCTTTTCGTGAACACTACACCGATGATGATCAGGACAATCATTACCGGCAGAATCAGATTCAATGCCTTTTTCATGTGCTTCATTTTACTTATATCAACAGGGTTAGTCACCTGTAAAACGTAATATAGTGGCTAAAGAGTATGGGAGAATGGTTTGCACTTACAGATCTTGCGCAAGGTTTTTTTTTAAATTGAAATAAGCTTCGATAGCATGTCTGCAGGATTGTAGGTCATGTTTGTAGTGTAGGCGTTAAGATCCGCAATCAGATTATCCCAGCAGGGATCAGAATCACCAGCAGAAGCGCCACCAGCCCCCATTCGATGATCAGGAAGCGGTTTCTCTTCTTGGGCTCCATGTCAGGCACGTAGTTGCTGGCAAGGAAGAACGGCACGTAGGTCGTGATGAACACAGGGATCACTCCCCACCACTTGTACACCCATATGAAAGAGTGGTTGCTGGTTCCCGCAAGGAAGGACTCGAACAGGGCGAACAGAAGCGCCATCTGAAGGGCTCCAATAAGCTTGCAGCTGATTCCCTTTCTTCCGTTCTTTGCAAAGTATCTTCTGCTCCTGTCCTGCGGCAGCATCTTGAAGGAGATTATACCAGCAAGCGAGAACATCATCGAAAGCTCCCAGCAGACACCGATCAGCAGAATAAAGGTGGTGGATTCATTGCTGACAGACCAGAGCGGATAGCCGAAGATGTGGCCTATTATCGCATTGCAGATCTCATAGAGCCAGTGCACCCCGTACAGGGCAAGACCGGCGAAGACGGCATCGTAGTTCTTCTTGTTGATCTCCGACCAGTAGACGTAGAAGACCACAGCAAGGATGAATATGAACGTCCAGTTGAAGTTCTCCGTGCTTCTGACAACTATGCTCTCGACCAGATTCCTGGCCTCCTGTGAACCATCGCCCCAAAACTTGAACATAATGATCTCCTTTAGAAGGATTATAACCCGTTTTCAAACAGTGATGCTGATTATTTTCTCAAATTAGCTTCTCAGGACAAGTGCTTCTTATGAGTTCAATAGCCAATATTTCAGTAGGATCTATGAGTTTTACACCCTCGAACTCATCTTTTCCAGGGAAAACCAGAGGAAGCTCCGTGCAACCCAGGATAACAGCCTTGCAGCCCTTGCTCTTGAGATGCAGAACAGCCTCGTATATGGATACGGTGGCCTTTGAGCTGACAGGCGTTACAGCCTTTATCCCGTAGATCTTGTCGTAGATGGCCTGATGGACCTCCTCGGAGACGCATCTGTCAGGTTTTACAAGACCATCGAAGTATCTGTCATAGACACCCGTGTCCTGGGTTCCCAGAGTACTCAACAGTCCGACCTTGGCATCGCCGAAGGCCTTTTTCACATACTCTGAGGTCTTCTCTATCATGTTGACCAACGTCACACCTTCTGGAATTGCAACCCTACCCAGGATATCCGGTGAATGTGCCGTGTTGCAGCTGACGCCAACTGCACTTGCCCCGCACAGGGCAAGCTTCTCGATGCACCTCTGGATGCCAGGTGCGGGATCATCCCCTCCTTCAAGCAGGAAGCCGGTCCTGTCAGGGATGATCGAAGGACAGGAGACAAGATAAAGGTCAATGTGCTCCTGGTCCGTCCTGGCTTTTGTATGTTTGAAGACCTTGTCCGCAAGATCCGTTCCAGCAAAGGGGCCGACCCCACCTACGATCCCTATCGCCTTCATTCCTCGTACTCCCTTATCGGTTGCTCCATGGCCCAGTTGAAGAGCTTCTCACGCCCTCCTTGGGTCTGTGCAAAGACGTACTTCTTGCCGCCGGCCTCAATCTCCGCACTGGAGAGCAGAAACTTGCGGTTGAATTTCCAACTTGTCACAGCAGTGCGCTTGATGACCATAAGATTGGTCTCCGTCATCACACCAGAGGCGATGACGATGATCTTCGTGTCCGTTATCGCCACAAGACGGCGAACCCCGTCCCAGTAGCCTGTCAGGATGCAGTTGAGCTTGTCGTCGTAGTTCAGCGAGGCCGCAAGGGTCTTGAGCTCCAATCTATGGTAGTACTCGCTGTATACGCCAAGTTCCTTGAGCCTGTCATCCAGAAACTTTCTATCCATATGCAAACAACCTGCCCGACCCCACAAGAAGGAGTCAGGCCTTAAAAAGAAAAGACGGAAAGAGTCGCCTCTTTCCGTCTGTCGAATCGAAAAGAATCACTTCTTTGCCAGCACTGAATCCGGTTTTACCATCTTCATCTTTCTGGCGATGACTGCGGTACATGTCAGGTCACCTGTGACGTTGAGGGCTGTTCTAC
>DMOO01000091.1 GCA_003456855.1 Sphaerochaeta sp. | reverse complement strand
CTCCGACCTTGGGGATATCCTCGTTGTCATAGGCATACAGATCGTATGCCGAGGCCGTGCCAGTCTTCTTTCCTTCCATTACTAGGGTTGCCAGCCTGTCAGGGTCATCTCCAAAAGCCCAGGAATCATATTCATTGGTCTTTGGCTTGCCTGTTTTGGTGAACAGCAACCACATCTCCCTATCCGTCATGTTGCAAATGCTCCTTAATCTGATATTATTTGGATAGAAAAAACGTGCCGTCAAGGCTTGAGGGGCTCGATGAAGGATAAAGTCAGAGATAAAAACACATTCAAGAGGGACATCGTCCTTATTCTGGCTTTGGCGGTAATCGGTGTGGCTCTGCTGCTTGCAACCCAGTCGGGTGGAAGGCCGGGTGCCTATGCCGTTGTTGAGTTTGACGGCTCTGAGATTGCTCGATACCCATTGGCTTCTGATGGAGTCTTTGTACTGAACGGTGGGACCAACACCCTGGAGATCCTTGGAGGCAAGGCCAGGATGATCGAGGCCGAATGCCCGGACAAGCTCTGTGTGAAGATGGGTTGGATCAAGTACTCCGGACAGAGTCTGGTGTGCCTTCCTGAGCATATTGTGGTAAAGATCGTCGGAGGGGACTCCTCCGTGGACATAGTGAACTAGGGGGCGGTGATGAAGACCAGAGAAATCGCAGAGGCCGGACTTCTGATAGCCCTTGCCTTGGTTCTTTCATATGTGGAAAGCCTGATACCCGCCTTTGTTGCCATACCAGGCATCAAGGTCGGACTTGCCAACATTGTTGTCGTCTATGCCCTGTATAGATTGGGCTTCAAACATGCCTTTCTGATCTCCGTGCTAAGAGTGCTGCTTTCCACACTCCTTTTCGGTACAGTGATGACCTTGGCCTATTCTGCAGCAGGTGCTGTCTTGTCGCTTCTTGGAATGGCTCTTCTGAAGAAGACGGGACTCTTCGGGACGACCGCCGTCAGCGTATCCGGAGCGGTTCTCCACAATATTGGACAGATAACAGTGGCAGTCTTCATCCTTGAGACCGATGCTCTTCTGTACTACCTGCCGTTCCTGATCCTGAGCGGTGTGGTGACCGGCATCGTGATTGGAATCATATCCTCAACGACAATCAAGAGGGTGAGCAGGGGACAGGAGGATGACAATGCCTCTGATTGAACTTCAGGACGTCTCCTTCTCCTATCACAAAAGAACTGTTCTCTCAGACATTTCTTTGAAAATCAACGATGGTGATTTCGTTGCAGTGCTAGGCGGAAATGGGGCAGGCAAATCCACCTTGGCAAAACTTCTCAACGCGATAATTGAACCGACAGATGGAAAGATTCTGATCGACGGTGAGGAGGAGAATGACGTCTACAGCACAAGACGAAAGATCGGTCTTGTATTGCAGGACCCTGACACACAGATAGTGGCTGACACAGTAGAGGATGATGTTGCCTTCGGTCCCGAGAATCTTGGACTTGAAAGCGATGAGATAGACAGGAGGGTCAGGGAGAGCCTGGAACTTTGCGGCATGGAAGAACTTTCAAACGTCTCCCCGACAAGACTGTCCGGTGGGCAGAAGCAGCTTGTTGCAATTGCAGGTGTCCTTGCCCTGAAGCCAAGGTGTCTGGTTCTGGATGAGGCAACGTCCATGCTGGATCCGGAAGGAAGAGAAATGGTTCGGAATGCAATCAAGAAACTCAACCAGAACGGGATTGCAATTGTCCTGATGACCCATGATCCCGAAGAGGCCGAGCAGGCAAATTCAGTCATCGTTCTTGACCGGGGAAGGCTCGTCCTTGAAGGTTCAAAAGAAGAGGTTTTCTCCTCAAATAATCAATTGGATAAATTTGGTGTTAATATACCAATAGCCTATAAACTCATTAATGCCTTAAAAAATAAAGGTATAACCTTAAATAAAGACATTAACAATGCAAACAAACTTGTCTATGATCTTGAAAAGAGGAGAAAGCGATGCTGAGGGATGTGACTCTTGGACGATACTATCCAACCAAATCATTCCTCCATGACCTTGATCCCAGAACCAAACTTGCAGGTGCTGTTCTGTACATTGTGTCAGCCTTCGTTGCCTCCACTCCAGCAACCTGCGCAGTGTCATTCATCTGCCTGTGTCTACTTGTGCTTCTGTCCCGTGTTCCTGTCAAATACATGGTAAGAGGCCTTGCCCCCATTGCCGTGATTGTATGCCTTCTCTTCCTGATCAACATAAGGGAGCCTTGGCGTGCACTTCTTATAACACAGAGGATGGTGGAGCTTGTCTTCTTCTCGAATCTGGTCACTCTGACCACAAAGCCAAAGACCTTGTCAGATGGGATGGAGAAGGCTCTTCGGTGGCTTGGGATCTTCAAGGTCCCTGTCCATGACCTTGCAACTGCATTCAGCATCGCTCTAAGATTCATACCGATCCTTGCCGATGAGGCCAGGCTTGTCATGGACGCCCAGAAGGCCAGGGGTGCGGACCTTGGAAAGGGCAACCTCCTCAAGAGAGCCAAGGCCCTTGTTCCTGTTCTCTTGCCAATGTTCGTCTCCGCCTTCAGGAAGGCTGACAACCTTTCCGTTGCAATGGATTCAAGACTGTACGGAAGCGGGGATGTGGGTCGCCTGAGACCGCTGAGGTATTCCCGGGTGGACGCTGCCGCATACATCTGCATCTTCACCTATTTTGCTGAAATCATTCTTCTGAAGGGGGCTGGACTATGATGGAAATCAAGCATGTCTCCTACATCTACGACAAGGGGCTTCCTTTTGGGACCAGGGCCTTGAATGATATCTCAATGACAATAGAAGAGGGTGCCTTCATAGGCATAACAGGCAAGACAGGAAGCGGAAAGTCCACGCTTATAAGAATCATGGCATCCCTTCTTGAGCCTACAAGTGGTCAGCTTGTCATTGGGGAAGGGAAGAAAGTAGGACTTGCGTTCCAGTTCCCCGAGCACCAGCTGTTCGAGGAGACTGTTCTGAAGGATGTCATGTTCGGACCAAGGAACCTTGGGCTCTCCGATGCAAAGGACAGGGCCATTGAGGCACTGAAGACTGTTGGCCTTGATGATTCTTTCCTGGAAAGATCTCCGTTCGCTCTCTCAGGAGGAGAGCAGAGAATGGTGGCGATAGCCGGAGTCCTTGCAATGGACCCTGACATCCTGATTCTGGATGAGCCCACGGTGGGCCTTGATAAGGCAGGCCATGATCTGGTCATGTCGATTCTGGGAAAACTGAACGATGAGGGCAGAACCATAGTTCTTGTGTCCCATGAGATTGAGGACATCCTGGACAACTGCAAGGAGATGGTGCTTCTTTCCGATGGATGCATCCAGGACAGCGGAGAGCCGATGGAGGTTCTGAAAAGGCACCTCGAAATTGCTCCTAAGCGTATGGTCCTTGTATCGGAGTTGAAGAGATCCGGCTTCGATGTGGATTATAGTATGGACATCGAGGCCTTGGCCTTGGCAATTGCAGCTCAGTTGAGCTGAAGCATCCTCTTCCTGTTTGCCAAATAGCAGATTCCTGTGAAAAGCAGAGAGAAGATCCAACCAATCGGATATCCCCAATATACCAGCCTTACATCTGAGACGATTGACATCGAGATAGCCAGGTATATCTGCCTCATAACGACCATTCCACCGAGTGTTGCCGCTGTTGCAAGCCGGCTCTTCTTGAATGCCCTGAGCACTCCGACAAGTATCTGCCTGATGCTGTTGACGAAGTACAGAGGTATCATGATCCTTGTCATGCTAACTGCTGATGCTATGACCTCAGGACTTCTGTTGAAGAATGCTGCAATGTACTGTGCGCATGGAAAGATGACCAGCCCAAGCGCCAAGGTTATTCCAATGGAGAGGATCATTGCATCCTTAATTCCTTCCCTGACCCTCTTTCTGTTTCCGGCTCCAAGGTTCTGACCTGCGAAGGTTGTGATTGCAGTACCGAATGAAGTCGTAGGAAGGGACACGAACTTGTCGATTCTCTGGCCAATTCCTGCACCTGCCACGACCGCAGTGCTGAAACGGTTGATGTATCGCCAGACGAAGAGGTTGGAGAATGAGATGATTGAGGACTGGATGCCTGCGGCGATGCCTACATCCAAGGTCTCTGCAATGACAGGTCTGCCGTTCTTGATGGTGTCGATGAGAGCAAAGCACTTTACCCCCATTCTCTTTCGGATCACATACCAGCTGATGCCAACGGAGACCACCTGTGCAAGGACCGTGGCCCATGCCACTCCTGAAATCCCCCAATTGAACACTGCACAGAACAGAAGGTCCAGCAGAATGTTAAGGGAGCAGGAGATCAGAAGGATGATGAATGGGGTGTGCATGTCTCCAAGACCCCTGAGAATACCTGCAGAGTTGTTGTACACAACTGTGAAGATCATGCCGGCTATGTAGATCCTCAGATAGGCAAGGGCATTGGCATAGATGTCCTCGTTCACATTGACCACCCTTAGAAGCAGAGGAGCGATCAGAATTCCTATGACGGAGAAGACGGCACCCAGCATCACACCAAAGGAATAGGTGTACTTGATGCTGTCATCAAGTTTTGCCTTGTCTCCAGCTCCGAAGGCCTTTGCCACCACTACCGTGCTTCCGACTGACATTCCGTTGCAGAAGCCTATCAGAAGGTTCGTAAGGGTGCTGCATACGCTGACGGCGGCAAGTGCTGAGTCACCTGCGAAGTTTCCCAGGACGACCGAGTCTGTGCTGTGGTAGAGGTTCTGGAATACTTCTCCCAGCATGATTGGAATGGCAAAGAGCAAGAGGCTTTTGAATATGTTGCCCTTTGTGAAATCGACGTTCCTTCTCAGTTGCAATGCCATTTGATCTTACCGTTCCCTTACAATTGCTGAAGTTTATTCAAGTTCAGTATAATTGACAATGCACCACGGGTATAATTAAATATTTTCTAACTATACCCGAATAGGAAAAGGAGCATCGCTTGTTCAAATACATCCTTTGGGACCTGGATAACACATTGCTTGATCCTCATCCGCCAGAGAGGGCATCGATCAGAAACTGCTTCAAGGACTTCAACCTTGGAGAGTGCACCGATGCAATGCTCGACACCTATCCCGCCATCAACCACAAGTGGTGGACTATGTGCGAGAGGGGAGAGAAGCCTAAGAGCGAGATCCTCGTTGGACGTTTTGCGGATTTCCTTGGTCAGTTCGGACTTCGTACAGACATTGCTCCTGAGTTCGCCAAGGACTACATGGAACGGCTGGGTGACACCATCTGCCCGATAGATGGCGCGATGGAGACTTTGACAAGTTTGCGGGGACGTTTCGGCCAATATCTGGTTACCAATGGAGTTTGGGCATCTCAGAAAAAGAAGATCCAGAACTCAGGTATAGACAAAATTATTGATGGCATATTTGTATCTGAGGACATCGGTTTTGAAAAACCAGAAGAGCAAATTTATCAAATCGTCCTAAATCGCATAGGTTGCACCAATCGGTCTGAGGTTCTTATGGTAGGGGACTCCCTGACCACTGACATCAAGGGTGCCAACAATGCAGGCATAGCTTGCTGCTGGTTCAACAGAAACGGAAAGGAACGTCCGCTGGACCTGAGGATCGACTATGAGATCCACAGGATTCCGGAACTTCTGGATATTGTTTCTAACGCACGATAACTGTGGTATCATCTGAGCTATGAAGAGGATTCTTTTGATTGGTACTGGTGGAACCATTGCTTCCAGCCCCACCGATGATGGACTTGCTCCTTCCCTTTCCAGCACGGACCTTCTTGAGAAGGCCCCCGAGATAAAGGGCTTCTGCATACCTGAATGCATCCAGGCCTTCAACATGGACAGCACCAACATCCGTCCGGAGCACTGGCTTGTCATTGCAGGGATAATCGAGAGGAACTACAGTCTCTATGACGGCTTTGTCATCACCCATGGAACTGACACCATGGCCTACACAGCAGCTGGCCTGAGCTATCTGATCCAGAACAGTTCCAAGCCGATTGTGATAACAGGTGCCCAGATCTCCGCTGCGCAGGGTGACTCCGATGCCAGAAGGAATCTCATCGACGCCTTCATCTGCGCCTCTGATTCAAAGAGCTGTGGGGTTGTCATTGTCTTCTCCGGTTCTGTGATACTCGGTACAAGGGCAAGGAAGAACTACACCAAGCGCTTCGCTGCCTTTGAGAGCACCAACTATCCTGAGATCGCCAGAATCCAAAGCGGCCATATTTTCTGGTTCATCCCTCAGACTACGGAGGGAGAGGTCAGGTTCTACAGCAGAATCAACAGCAATGTGGGCCTTGTGAAGCTCTTCCCGGGAATGACGGAGGAGGTCATCAATTTCATGACCGACCATTATGACGGTCTTGTCATCGAGTGCTTTGGAGTCGGTGGCCTTCCCGAGTACTATGAGTTCTACTCCCACATAAAGTCATCTGTCGAGAAGGGCACACTGATCGTGATGACCACCCAGGTCCCGAATGAGGGAAGTGACCTTGGCCTTTACAAGGTGGGACATAGGTTCAAGCAGGAACCGAACGTCCTAGAGGCCCACGACATGACCAGTGAATCCGCACTTGCAAAGCTTATGTGGATACTTGGTCAGACAAATGACATCAGCAAAGCGAAGATTTTATTCTATACCCCTGTCTCCCATGATATGATTGCCTAGACAGGGTTATAATTTATGTTTGAACAGTTTCCTCATTTTGATATGTCCAGAAGGATATACAGAATGCACCTCAGATGGTTGATCTGGCTGCTCTGCTTCTTCGGATGGACAAAACACCGCAACAGGCTCGAGAAGATTGGCATGGAAGGCATCAAGCCACCTTATCTTCTTCTCTGCAACCACAACGCATTCATGGACTTCAAGGTGGCTACAAGGGCCACTACGCCACATAAGGTCAACTATGTGGTCGCCATTGATGGGTATCTTCACAGGGAATGGCTTCTGCGTTACATAGGATGCATCTGCAAGCGCAAGTTCA
>DMOO01000237.1:19138-19647 GCA_003456855.1 Sphaerochaeta sp. | reverse complement strand
GGGCGGAACGTGCCGATGAGCCATTGTCCCGGTTCCAACCTCAAGGCGGGCAAGGGCACCTGCCCGGTGCTGGACCTGATGGATCGTGGCGTGGTCGTCAGTCTTGGTACCGACGGGGCCTCCAGCGGCAATACGCTCGACCACTTCACCCAGCTGAAATTGGCGGCAATCGCCCAGAAGACGATGCACCATGACCGGGCCTTGATGACGGCACGGGAGTGCGCGCCATTGGGAAACCGCAATGCGGGTTTCGCCCTGCGCGCTCCTATCGGCATGCTGAAGGCCGGCTATCAGGCGGATATTGCTGTCCTTTCCCTCCAGAGTCCCCGGATGCACCCCCTCTACGATCCCTACTCGGCGCTCTGCTACAGCGCTACCGGCGGAGATGTGCAGGATGTCTGGGTCGCGGGGGTCCGGAAGGTGGCCGATGGAGAACTGGTCGGTATCGACCTTCCCGCCCTCTATGCGGAATTCGATGATGCGGCCAAGGCCTTCAAGGCCGAGGCCCC
>DMOO01000237.1:0-19094 GCA_003456855.1 Sphaerochaeta sp. | reverse complement strand
TAGGCCGAGGCCCTGCGTCGTCTTGCCGAGTGAACAGGGCGGCGAATTTCGTCACCAGACGTTGGATTTTCCAATCCTCCTCGCTGGAACCGTCGATGGTTTCCTGCTCGATATATCCGAGCAGGGTGCTGGAAAAGAGACTGCTGGCCAAATCAGGTTCGGGAATGTCCAGCTTTCCCGATTCGCTCAGCGATTCCAGAATCGCCTGGCACTGGAAGGTGACCATGCCTTTGAGCCGCTGGAAACGCACCAATGCCCGCTCGTCGGTATATTTCTGCTGGCTGATGATCCTCCATGCCTGGCGCATCGGGTCGGTGGTGAAGAAATCCAGCCAGTGGACTACCGCCCGCTCCAGGACTTCGCCGGCGTTTCCCTCAAGGTTGATAGCAATCGTGCTGCCGTAGGAATCGAATTGCCGGTAAAGCTCGTCGATCAGCGCCTTCTTGCTTCCGAAATGGGAGAAGATCGATGCTTTGGTGATTCCTACCGCGTCCGCCAGTTCCCCCAGAGAAAGGGTGTCCAACCCCTTTTGCGCTCCCAGGGACCGCGCCATATCGAGGATTTTTTGCTTGGTAGCGGTGGTATGCATGGTTATATACTACCAAACGGTTGGTAGGTTTTCAACAGGTATTTCTTGATGATTCCGGAATTTTCCCTTGAAAGGTGCTTGCGGATATTTGGGAAAACGGGTACAAAGGTGGGTATCTTTTGAAAAGGAACGTAACGACATGTACGCACTTGTAGAGATTCTCGGAAAGCAGTACAAAGCCGTCGAGGGCCAGACCATCCAGGTTGATCACATCAACGACAAGAAGGCCGGAGATCCGCTTGAGTACGCTTCTGTGCTCGCCGTGGTCGACGAGAAGAGCGCCAAGTTCGGTACGCCGTATGTGGAAGGTGCCAAGGTGCAGGCTTCCTACATTGGCGACAAGAAGGGCGAGAAGGTTCGTGTGTTCAAGTATGAGCGCCGTAAGGGATATCGCAGGACCCAGGGTCACAGACAGCAGTATTCAATTCTCAAGATCGAAAAGATCAACGCTTAAGGGAGGCAATCAATGGCTCATCATAAAGGTGGTGGTTCATCAAAGAACGGAAGAGATTCTAATGCACAGCGCCTTGGCGTGAAGTGCTACGGTGGACAGGTTGTCAAGGGCGGTTCAATTCTCGTCAGACAGCATGGAACAAAGATTCATCCGGGCGAGAACGTCGGTCTTGGATCTGATTACACACTCTTTGCAAAGGTTGACGGCAAGGTTCTCTATCACGCAAGAAACAACCGCAACTACGTCAGCATTGTTGTTGAAGAGTAAAACAGCTTAAGACTCTATGTTTGGTTTTTCAGATGAAACCTATATCGACATTGCCTCCGGAAACGGGGGCAATGGTTGTGTCTCATTCAGACGAGAGAAATTCGTCGAGAAAGGCGGCCCTGACGGCGGAGACGGCGGCAAGGGTGGCGATCTCGTCTTCGTCGTCAAGGAGAACCTCAGGACACTGGCTCATCTGAAGATCATCAGATCCTTCCGCGCAGAGAACGGAAGGAACGGCAGCGGAGCACGCTGCTACGGACGCAACGGCAACGACATGGAGATCCCTGTCCCGCCGGGAACGGTCATCAAGGATGCCCAGACCGGTGAGATCATCAAGGACCTGACAGGCGTTGACCGCTTCGTCTTTCTCAAGGGTGGCCGTGGAGGACTTGGAAACTATCATTTCAGAACCTCCACAAGACAGGCCCCCAAATTCGCCCAGCCGGGCGAGCCTGGCATTGAGATGAGGGTGGGCCTTGAGCTCCTTGTCATCGCAGATGTTGGCTTTGTCGGATTCCCGAATGCCGGCAAGAGCTCTCTGATGAACATGCTCACCAATGCAAGAAGCAAGGTTGCATCCTATCCGTTCACGACTAAGATACCTCAGCTGGGAATGATGCGTCTGGGCGACCAGGATGTGGTTCTTGCCGACATCCCCGGTATCATCGAGGGTGCCAGCCAGGGCGCCGGAATGGGATTCAAGTTTCTCAGGCACATCTCAAGGACCAGCGGTCTTGCCTATCTGATCGACATGTCTGACCCGACATGCCTTGACCAGTACGAGCTTCTGAGAAAGGAGCTGGAGACCTATTCCCCGGACCTTCTGGAGAAGAAGGAGGTGCTGATAGGCACAAAGCTGGACGAGGATGGGGCACCTGAGAACTTCGAGGCCTTCAAGGCAAAGTACAGCGACAAACAGGTCTATGGCATGACTATCTTCGACGAGGATTCGGTCAAGCCTATCATGAAGGCCTTCCTGGACATGATTGCAAAACCGGTCGAGGAAAGCGGATTCACTGGCAGACCTGACACGGATGCATATTATCCGGAGACCCAGGAGGAGTATGAGCAGCGCTAAGACGGCAATGATCGGAGGAAGCTTCGACCCTGTCCATCTGGGACATCTGTTCCTTCTCCACTGTGCAGTCTCGATGTCCGACTACAGCTCCTTCATCCTTATCCCGGCAAAGGTAAGCAACTTCAAGCAGAGCAGCCGACCACAGGCGTCCGACCAGGACCGTCTTGAGATGCTGCGCCTTGCCGTCGAGGACTACAGGGACCTCTATCCAGAGGACAGGGATGTGGACATAAGCGTCTCAACGATGGAGCTTGAGCGTGGCGGGGTGTCATTCACATCGGATACAATCAGGATCCTCAAGGAGAAGCTTGGACTTGACAGGATCGGAATGGTGATCGGAGACGACCATCTGGAGGGTCTTTCACGCTGGCATGACTTCGAGTATCTGCGTGACAACGTGGAGTTCCTGATCTGCCGCAGAAGCCAGGAGGGCACAAACTGGGATCTGATCCCCGAGGGTGTCTGCTACAGGCGCCTTGAGCCCGAGAATGTGGCGCCGCAGTCTTCAAGTGCTGTGAGAAGCGACCTTCAGAAGAATCAGGACTTCCTTTCCAGGAGGGTGCGAGAGTATGTCAAGGCAAAAGATCTCTACGATTGAGGAGCTTACAGCCTATCTCAAGGACCATGTCTCCGAGAGAAGGTATCTGCACAGCCTTGGAGTTGCCCAGACGACCAGAAAGGTCCTGGAGCACTTTGGATGCACTGATTACGACCAGAATTGGAACGGTTTCGACGCCCCTGAGTTCTGTGGAATATCCCATGATATGGCAAGAGAGCTTACAGATGCTCAGCTGCTTGAGTATTGTGAAAAAAAGAGAGTCATTCTTTCAGAAGAGGACATCAAAGCTCCTGTTTTGGCCCATGGAACGGTCTCTGCGGAGATTGTTCTTGACCTTGTTGGCAATTTTCCTATGTCCTGGTACAAGGCGCTATGCGTCCACACCACTGGAAACGCCGGCATGGACAGTCTGGCACTTGCTCTGTTCATAGCTGACTACATCGAGCCCACAAGGAAGTTCATGACAGACCAGAGAAGGGCGTTCTATCTTGGGTCGTTGAGCATTCAGCAGTGTGCCTACCGTGTTTTGTGTGATATGATTGACCATTGGAGAAGCACCGGTTTCCACGATGCCTCCAGCGGTTCCTTGGCCATGAAGGAAGATCTTGAGAAGGAATGGGGATGCAAGTATTGAGAAGAAGAACAGTCATTGCTCTGCTCATTGTCTTTTTTGCATTTGTCTCTCTCTTCCTCTGCAGCTGCGGCGGTGACTCCAGCATCTGCTACTACGGCTATTTCGGGGATACCGCCTATGCATTCGTCTACACACCTAAGACGAATTCGTTCAACTGCATCCAGCTCCCTCTGGAGCAGATTCTCCTTTGGGGAAAGGCGTCGGGACTCAGCTCGATCCCGATAGCAATGGGGAACTACGTGGGTCTGAAGGATTCCGGCTTTCTGGTTGGAACCTCCGATTCACTCATGACTTTTAAGGATATGCTCGATGTTCTCGGCTCGGAGAACGAAGAGCCCGCCAGCAACATCAAACGTGTCAGGACAATGGTGGAGAAGGCCTCTGTCTTGAGCAAAAAACCACTGTCGGATAAGATAAACCAGCTTTGCGGCCAGGACTGCGAAAAGCTCCTGAAGCTGCTTGCTGAGAAAAACCCAACCTGCTGGTGCTATGATGCACACAGCTTTTTCAATTCTGATGATTTGAACTTCTCGCAGCGCTATTTCTCACAGTGGCTCGAGCAGGTTCTTGGAGGAAATAAATGAAGGAAGAGACAAGAGTTCAGGCAGAGAAGATCTGCGCATTCCTGACGGACCACAAGGCAATGGACATCACAACTATAGACCTCTCGGAGGAATGCTCCTGGACTGATTGCTTCATCATCTGCACAGTCACAAGCCTCGGACACCTCAGAGGTCTCGCACATGAGATCTGGGGAGAGCTCGACAGCATCGGTCTCGAGGTCAGAAACCGCCATAAGGCTGTTGGCCAGGACGGCTGGGAGTTGATCGACTGCGGCGACATCGTCATCCATCTGATGAGCCAGGAGATGAGGGACTTCTATTCCCTCGAGAAGCTCTGGCAGAAGTTCGGAAAATAGCAAATCCTCTATTTCAAGATCACCTTGCCGCTCTGTGTGCCTGTGAGTTTCCCGTCCTTTAGGGCGAAGACTCCGTTGACCATGACGTTCTCAAGGCCGGTGCACATCTCAAAGGGATGGGAGGAGTCCGAGTTGTCCTTCAGGGTCTTTGGGTTGAACATCACCAGATCGGCCTTGAAGCCTTCCTTCACAAGGCCTCTGTCCTTGATTCCAAGTCTGTTTGCCACCTTGTAGGTCATCTTGTTGATTGCAACCTCAAATGGGGTGTTCTCCTTGATGCACCTCTCGCATAGCAGGTGTATTGCACCGTTGGCGCTTCTCGGATGGGCCATCTCTCCAGCGTAGAGGGCATCGGTTCCAAAGCTCATCAAATCATCGTTGAAGATGCATCTGAGGCTCTCTGTGGTCTGTGTGACGTCCGTCATCAAGGCGCACTTGCTCTCCTTTGCAAGAAGGTGGAAGAGGGCGTCGAACGGGTCCATATTGAGCCTTTCTGAGGCTTCAAGCATGCTCAGTCCGTTGAATTCCGGCGAGCTCTCCATTATCACAATGTGGATGTCCTCCCACGGGCAGAGCTCTGCGATGCTGTCCCAGCCGTTGGGGTTCTCCATCTCGTGGACGGTCCTGTCCCTGAGATTCTTGTCGGTCTTCATGCTCTCCAGCGTCTTGGAGAGGTCCTCAGGTGAGAGCCTGAGCAGCTCCGGCGGGAGCAGGCTGAAGAGGCTGGTGCTTCCGTATTCGTAGGGGTACTGGTCAAAGGCCACATCGAAGCCGTCATTCCTTAGTTCATGTATCTTTCTGATGACCTCGGGGACCTTGCTCTGGTTCTTCCTGCCAATGGCCTTGAGATGCGAGATCTCAAGTCTGACTCCGGTCTCTCGGGTGTAGGAGATTATCTCGTCTATGGATGAGAGGATGTCATCACCTTCGCATCTATGGTGGACAGCGAAGATTCCGTCATGCTTCTTGACCACATTCAGGAGTGCGACCATCTCGGCCCTGTCTGCAAAGAGGCAAGGGGCGTAGTAGAGACCTGATGAGAGGCCTACGCAGCCCTGGGAGAGGGATCTGTCCAGAAGATCGCACATCGTCTTGATCTCAGACTCTGTGGCGGCTCTGTTCGGATTGCCCTCGATGGCCTGGTTTCTCAGGCAGCTGTGGCTTTGAAGGAAGGCCATGTTGATTCCAGGCTTCAGAATCGAATGGAAGGAGGTGAAGTCTGTCCAACTCCAGTTGTCGCAGTGGCCCAGTATATCGGCGAAGACAGGTGGGTCTGAGAGCTTTCTTGGATAGACTCCGATTCCGCAGTTTCCTGAGAGGTCAAAGGTGATTCCCTGCTGGATCTTCCTTGGCATCGAGGGGTTTCTCAGAGCCTCAAGCTCGCTGTGGGCGTGGATGTCCATGAAGCCTGGGCAGAGAATGCAGCCTTCTGCATCCACTGTCTGGTCTGCCTTGACCTCGTCGGTGGTCACTTTTCTGATCAGGTCCCCGTCGACGAGCACACTTGCCTTGAAGGGCCTTGAACCTGACCCATCAACGACCATTGCATTTCTGAAGACGATTGACATGTTCTGTCCTTGTTATTTCTTTATGTCACCTGTTACGGCATCAAGAATCATGGATACCAGCATCTGGCTGTTTCCTCTGATTGCAGTGGAGGCCAGTGCTGCCTTGAGCTCCTGGATCTTGTTTGCTCCGAAGAGTGCAGGTGGAAGCTTTGCCTTGTAGATCTCGTTTGCAAGAAGGATGAAGGCCAGCTCCGGCACTCCCTTCTCGAACGGGTCGATTCTTAGGATCTCGGCGAAGAGGAACGATGCCCTTGCAATCGGGTGCAGGACTGACCAAGGTCCTGCGTACTGCTCGAACATGGCCTCCGTCTCCTGGTTCTGCGAACCTCCAAGCTTGTATGTGCCGGCGGAGCGCTCGTCTATGGACATCAGAAGACGTCTGTGCAGCTCAAGGAGCTTGCTCTCGTTCAGGTCGAACGGGATGGCGGAGAGGGCGGATCTCATGTTCAATGCCATGATCTGCTTCTCAAGGTCCAGGTCGGTCTGGTTCTCCATCTTGAAGATTGCAAGCACCTGCTCAAGCGTGATGTCAGTGTTGTCATAGGTCAGGGCTTCAAGTACGATCTCAACCTTCCTGTCTGTGGACAGGGAGCTTTGGTTTGCACTTGATCTGAGCTTGTCAGCTTCCCTGTAGTCCTGGTTTCCGGTTCTCAGGGCCCTGTTCTTCATGTATCTCAGGGTTCTTCCGTCTGCAGGCTTCTGTGTGCCTGCCGGTATGCTCCAGACCCAGTCGCCGCATCTTGCAGCGCCTTCGATCTTTCCTTCTGCACAGAGGGATCTGACTCTTCTTTCACTGATACCCCATTTCTGGGCCGCTTCTTTTGTGCTTATGTATTCCATAGCGTCATCCTGAACGTGTAATTGATTGTGCTGTTTATAGGATATTCCGAACTCGGTATAAATTCAACATGAAACTGGATTGAAAATTGTTTCAAAAGATGAACTTGTAGATGGCCTCGGCAACACCGCTGTGGTTGTTGTCCGCCTCTGTGACGTACTTGGCGATATCCTTTACGTCTGAAGGGGAGTTGGCCATCGCTACCGGCAGGCCTGAGGCGTTCAGCATGTCCACATCGTTGTAGTAGTCACCTATTGCCATGACATTGTCCTTTCCAATGCCGTAGTGGCGGCACAGGGCCTGTATCGCCGTTCCCTTGTTCACCCCTTTGGGTACTATCTCAAGATACCAAGGCGAGGACTTGAAGCAGTCCACAACATCCGAGAACCTGGCTTTGACTTGTTTCTCGAGCTCTGTCGTGTTATCCGGATTAAGGTGCGCTGCAAGAATCTTGTTGGGCTTTGTGGTTCCCAGAAGCACTTCAAGGTCCGTCAGGCTTCCCTTTGTCCTTGATGCCTTGGCCTCCGAATCCGCCCAGTATTCCATGCCATGGTCCAGAAACCAGTTGTCGTGGTGGTACATGAACATGCCGCAGTCCAGTGATCTGCCGATGTTTCGTATCTCCAATGCCACTCTATTGTCTATTGAGTGTTCCTCTATTATCGTGCCGTCGGCCTTCTGCACAATGCAGCCGCCAAGTGAGGGGTAGGCGTCATCGATGCCTATCTCTTCCATGTAGGTCCGCACTGAGGGGGCTATTCTGCCTGAGTTGATTGCAATGTGCACGCCCCTCTGGTAGCGAGCCCAGAGGATGGCCTTCCTGTTCTCCTTAGGGACTTTCTTGTCATCGTTGACAAGGGTGAAGTCAACATCGATTGAAATAAGCTTTATGGGGCATGTCATTTGCATGACATTTTTTAATGGATATCTGTTATAATGTCAACAAAGGCAAAGTAATAGAAAAAGGAGAAGAAGATGGCAAAGCACAGGCATTTGTTTCTTAAGATCATTCTTTCATTGATTGTTTTCGTACTGTTGGTCGTCATTCTGTATGTGGCATATGTGTTCATAGCTTATCACAGGCTTGACGACAATCTTCCTCTTGACGTCCAGAACCCTGTTGAGGGAAGTGTCAGCACAGGCGAGAAATACAAGCTTGTCTCGTGGAACATCGGATTCGGAGCCTATGTCAGCGACTACAGCTTCTTCATGGATGGAGGAAAGGAGTCATGGGCAAGGAGCGAGAGCCTGCTCAATGAGACCCTGGACAACATCAACAGGAAGATCACCGACCTGGATGCTGATTTCTACATAATCCAGGAAGTCGACATGGATGCCACAAGAAGCTACCACGTGGACGAGACGAAGATCGTCTCCGGAAACCTTCCAGAGTTCAGCTTCGTCTTTGCAGAGAACTGGGATTCTCCATTCCTGTTCTATCCTTTCACGGAACCACATGGCTCATCTCTGGCTGGAATCATGACCTTCTCCAGCTTCGGGATCACCAGCGCAATCAGAAAGAGCGTACCTCTTGAGGAGAGTATCATGAAGCTGGTGGACCTGGACAGGTGCTACAGCATCTCCAGAATACCTGGTCCTGATGGCCATGAGCTTGTTCTGATCAACCTGCATCTCTCAGCCTACACATCTGACGGCAAGATTGCCATCGAGCAGCTTAAGCTTGTCCTCAACGACATGCAGGCGGAATATGACAAGGGCAACTGGGTGATTGCAGGAGGAGACTTCAACAAGGATCTGATCGGAACCGGCAGTGAAGCCTTCGGAATAACCGGAGCAGCGTACAACTGGGCGCAGCCAATTCCTGCAGAGGTCTATGACGGCTATGATGTGAAGCCAATTGCACCATACGACCCGGAGAACCCTGTGGCAAGCTGCAGAAATCCGGACACCGCATACTGGGAGGGCCAGTACCAGGTCACGGTTGATGGGTTCATTGTGACATCCAATGTGGAGGTCGTCGAAGCAAACGTCGTGAACACCGGATTCGCATGGTCTGACCACAATCCTGTATACATGGAATTCATACTCAAGTAGGAAATGTGAACTTTTGTGTGGTCTCTACATTTTCTGTTGATAACCGGACTGGGTTTCTGCGAATATAAAATTATGAAGTTGATATATGTTGTTGAAGACCATCAGGTCATTAGGGAAGGCGTTAGAAGATATCTCGAGATGGCAGGCTACAAGGTCCTGTCGTTCGGTAACCTAACCTCAGTGCGTGCAGCTTTCAAGATCACGAAGGCTGACCTCCTCATCCAGGATGTCATGCTTCCGGACGGAGACGGCTTCGAATTCGTCAAGGAACTCAGACAGAGCTATGATATTCCAGTCATCTTCATGACTGCAAGGATCACCGAAGAGGACAGAATCCATGGATTCGAGCTCGGTGCAGATGACTACATCACAAAACCGTTCTCACCTAAGGAGCTCGTTCTCCGCGTCCAGGCCATCTTCAGACGTGTCGATGGAGGCCAGGAGGTGGACAAGGGCCACAGACAGACCTACAAGGCCGGTTCCAGCGTGCTTTGCTACGATGAGATCGAGCACAAGGTGACTGTGAACAACGAGCCTATAACGCTCACTGCTGCAGAGTGGAGAATCCTCGGGCTTCTGATCGAGAACTCCTCAAGGATCCTGCCCCGTTCAGAGATCCTGAAGAAATGCTTTGACTACACCTCGGAATCATACGAGAGAATCGCAGACACCCACATCAAGAACCTCAGGGCTAAACTTGGGTCTGACCCATGGATCGAGACGGTCCGTGGCTATGGATACAGATTCATAGGATACCCCATTGAGGAGAACATCTGATGAAGAAATACTTCTGGAAGTACTTTCTAAGTGTCTTCGCAATAGCCTTGATAGTCCTTCTCATCCAGACTGCCGTTCCTTTGTACGAGTATGGTGTGGGTCAGCAGAAGTGGCAGACTTCCGCCTACAACGACTTTGTGGACTCCGTGGAGAAGGCTGTCTCTGATGAGAGCTTCACGGATTTCAGCCCAGAGGCTCTGATTGAGAAGCTGTCCATCCTGAAGGACGAGAGAATCGCCGGAATCATTCTCATGAACATCGGCGGTCAGGTCGTGGGTTCCGAAGGAAAAACCAACGACGGTGGCGCACTTCCAGTCTTCCAGGGTGGAGAGGGTCAAAGTAACGATGAAGGTCGACCTGAAGATGGCCAGAGACCAGAAGGCGAAGGTGGCGGCTTTGGACAGAGGGAAGATAAAGAGCCAGAGCCTATAGGAACACCAACAAAGGTCAAGCTTGCTACCAGAATAGACATCTCAACAGCCTCCGACGGCTCAAGGGTAATCACAAGGACAGTCATCGGTGCTGTCGATTTTGTGCTTCCCAAGGACATGGGGATGCAGCAGCCTTTCGGTAAGGTCATCATCTCATTGGAAGGGGAGGACAGCTACTTCATCGACCTCCTGACCCATACCCCAAGGACCTATGCCTATTCCAAGGACATAATCAACTCCTTCTTCAGAGGACTCTATTTCTCAATTCCTGCCTGCCTTATCATTGCCGTCCTTGCTGCATGGTATTTCAGTAAAAGGAACACCAAGTACATCGATGGCGTCAGAAAGGCTCTGAACGACCTTGCAAAGGGCAAGGCCAACGTATCGCTTCCAAAGGAGCGCAACAGCGAGCTCAATGAGATAACAATTGCAATTGGGGAGCTGGACAAGGACCTTCAGGCAAACCAGAAAAGCAGAAGGGCTTGGCTTCACAGCATATCCCATGACCTGAACACTCCTACAACTGCAATGAAGATGATAATCGATGGTCTCAACGATGGAGTCTTCCCAGCTGACGAGTCAACGTTCAAGGAGCTTCAGAAGGAGAACGACACCCTTTCAGAGAGAATCGAGAAGGTCATTGAGTTCTCGTCATTGCAGGCTGACACTGAACTCGAGATTGACACGGTCAACACACAGCTCTTCACGGAAGAGGTCTTCGCCAACTTCAAGGACAGGGATTCTGTTGTCACAGAGGTGCAGTGTGACTCGATCTCCTGCGACAGCATGCTCATGGGCCGTGCGGTTAACGAGCTTCTGAAGAATGCAGTCGAGGCAAACGGTGGAGCATCAGAGCCTGTGAAATGGGTCATAAAGGAAGATGGTGACTTCTACGAGATGGACATCTTCAACAACGGACACATCCCTTCTGCCATAGACACAGACATCTTCGAGCCTTGGGCCAGGGGTGACTGGTCACGCACCAGCGGTGGTTCCGGACTCGGTCTTCCTATCGCGTCAACCATAATCGTGCTTCACAAGGGCACAATCACCATCTGCCAGGATGGCGAGGACAAGGTGAAAGCCACGCTGAAGTGGCCTAAATGAGAACTTCATTGATCGTTATACAGAAAAGGCTGTTGAGGATATCCCCAACAGCCTTTGTTTTTCAGTCCTCTTCGACGAAAAGCCTGATCTGCTCGAAGAACTCGTCGTACGTGGTGCAGAGCTTCAGATCCGGCTCCTCCTGCAGGATTCTCTCCGGGGCTCTGAACAGGCAGCCCTTGTCGGCCTTGTGGATCATTGTGAGGTCGTTGTAGCTGTCTCCGGCCGCGAAGGTGCGGAAGTTCATTGACCTGAAGCCGTCGATGGCCTTTCTCTTTCCGTCCTGCTGTCTGAGCTTCATGCCTATTAGCATGTTGTTCTCATCAACCACAAGGCTGTTGCAGAGGATTGTAGGCCAGCCGAGCTGCTTCATTAGAGGTTTCGCGAACTCGCTGAAGGTGTCCGAGAGGATGACAACCTGGGTGATCTCCCTGACCTTGTCCAGGAACTCCTTTGCACCATCAAGGGGCTTGATCGTGGCAATGACATCCTGGATGTCCTTCAGTGTCAGATTATGCTCTCTGAGGATTCCCATCCTGTACTTCATGAGCTTGTCATAGTCGGGTTCCTCACGGGTTGTTATTCTCAGCTCGGGTATCCCGGTCTTCTCTGCGAATGCAATCCAGATCTCAGGTACGAGAACACCTTCAAGGTCAAGACATACAATTTCCATGGCAAACCTCCTCAGCCCTTGATTCCAAGGACGTCCAAAACGTAATCCAGAATCCCGTCACGCTCGATGACATCGTTGTGAAGGACCTTCTTGCTCTTCAGTGAGCTCAGATTCCTTGGAACCGGAACCCCCGTCCTCTCGCAGATGGCGTCAATCTGCTTGAACTCGTCTCCGCAGATCTCAAGCCCGATGGCCTCCGAGACCGGGGCGGGGAACTTGTAAGGGGAGGCGGTCGAGAGCACGATTGTAGGGACGTCGTCCTTCATGTCCGACCTGTAGTCCCTTGAGGCCTTGATTCCAACTGCCGTGTGCGGATCGCAGAGGTAGCCGTCCTCGTTGAAGGTCTTTCCAATGGTCTCCAAGGTCTCCTTCTCAGTGCAGCAGTAGGCCTTGAAGGTCTCTCTTATCTTCTCCATCACAGGTTCGTCAACGGTGAATACTCCCTTCTGGAAGAGGTCCTTCATCCAGGACTCGACCTTCTTCTCGTCGCAGCCTGAGGCCAGGAAGAGAAGTCTCTCAAGGTTTGAGGAGACCAGGATGTCCATTGAAGGTGAGCTCGTGCGGTAGAAAGGTCTTCTCTTGTCGTAGACTCCGGTGTTGAAGAAGTCGGTCAGGACCTTGTTTTCGTTGGAGGCGCAGATCAGGTTGCGTACAGGAAGTCCCATGAGCTTTGCGAAGTAGCCTGCGAGGATGTCCCCGAAATTGCCTGAAGGGACAACGAAGTCCACCTTGTCACCCTTTTTGATGCGTCCGCAGCCTACAAGGTCGGAATAGGCTTTGAAATAATAGACCACCTGTGGAGCAAGACGTCCGATATTTATTGAATTTGCTGATGACAGGCTCTTGTTCGCCTTTTCAAGCACTCCCATTGAGTTGATCTTCGCAAAGGTCTGCTTGACCGCTGTCTGGCAGTCGTCGAAGTTGCCCTTCACGGCGCAGACCCTTACGTTGGCACCTTCCTGGGTTGCCATCTGGGCCCTCTGGATAGGGGAGACTCCGCCATGTGGGTAGAAGACGATTATCCTTGTGCCCGGAACGTCATGGAAGCCCTCCATGGCAGACTTTCCGGTGTCTCCGGAGGTTGCTGTCAGGATCACGGTCTCGTCAGTGGCTCCGCTCTGGGCCTTGGCTGCGGTGATCAGCTGAGGGAGCATGGAGAGGGCGACATCCTTGAATGCCGATGTTGGTCCTCTGAACAGCTCCAGTATGTAGAGGTCCCCGTCCTTCTTGACCGGGGTGAGGTCCTCGGTCTCGAACTTGCCTGTGTAGGCTTTCTTGACAAGCTCGTCCATTCCCTTGAAGTCGGGAAGCAGATGGGAGAGGATGACCTCCGCCATCTTCAAGGTCGGAAGTCCGATGACGGATGACCAGTCAAAGTCCTTCGAGAGGATCTCAGGGGAGACGAAGAGGCCTCCGTCCGGAGAGATTCCCTTCAGCACTGCCTGCAGGGAGTTGCAGCTGTATGAGCTTCTTGTGCTTCTATAATCCATAGGGGTCTCCTTAATCTATTGCTATGAGCTTTGTGTTCTCCACACCTACGCAGTCATCGATCTCCTTCAGGAGGTTCGTGGTCGGCAGCTCGGAGGCGCTGATGTCCAGGGTGATCGTGACGCTGGCCTTGCCGTGGACCGGAAGGCTCTGGGTTATTGTGAGTATGCTGGCTCCGGCTTCGGAGATCTTGCTCAGCACGTGGCTGAGTATTCCGGTCTCGTGTGAGAGCAGCATGGAAATGACTGCCTTTCGTCCGTCCGAGATGCGGATCGGCTCCAGGATGTAGTCCTTGTATTTATAGAAAGTGCTGCGTGAAATGCCGACCATCTTTGTGGCCTGCATTACGTTTTTAGCCTTTCCTTCCTCAAGAAGATGCTTTGCTTCAAGAACCGTCTCGAAGTAGTCCGGAAGTATGCTCTTGTGCACAATAAGGTAGTTTTCAAGCATTTTTTTCTCTCCATGGCCTTGCCATTTAATTGTCGCTATGATACATTGTCTCCAATAAAAAGACAAGTGTTTTTAGAACACGGACATTTTATTTTTGATTCCGTTTCGGGGAGACATTATGAAAGTTTCGATTTTGGGGCATGGCGTTGTTGGTAAGGGTGTCTGGGAGATGCTGCAGGCTAATTCCGGGTACACGGTGAGGACTGTTCTGGTCAAGAAAGGCGAGAAGACAGAGGACTTCATGACAGAGTCCTTCGATGATGTTCTTGTCGATGACTCGGAGCTTGTCATCGAGTGCATGGGTGGTATCGATCCGGCATTCGAGTTCACATCCAAATGCCTCGAGGCCGGAAAGAGCCTGATCACCTCGAACAAGGCGCTTGTCGCTGCACACGGCATTGATCTGATGAACATCGCCAACCGCAAGGGCGTGTCCTTCATCTTCAGTGCAGCCTGCGGTGGAGCCATCCCGATTCTCCAGAACTTGCTCAGGGCCCGCAAGACGGACTCGATCATCTGGGCCGGTGGAATCCTCAACGGAACCACCAACTTCATCCTTGATTCCATGGACTGCAAGGGTACAAGCTTCGACGATGCACTTGCAGAAGCCAAGAGGCTAGGCTACGCAGAGGCTAATCCAACTGCGGACATCTCCGGAATGGACACAATGAGAAAGGTCATGCTGATCAGCATGGTCGCATACGACATACTGCCTAACTTTGACTACAACATCGAGGGCATCGAGAGCGTCAGCGCAGCCGACTTCGAGGTTGCAAGAAGCCTTGGATGCACAATCAGGCTGGTCGGAAAGTGCGGACTGTCCGACTCCGGCAGACTCTATGCCTATGTCGAGCCTGTTGTCTGCAGCATGGCGGAGGCCTACTACAGCATCCACAGCAACACGAACCTTGCACAGTACACCGGAAAGAACGCTGGCCTGATGTCCTTCATGGGGCAGGGCGCCGGCCGCTATCCTACAGCATCGGCAATCCTCAGGGACGTCACGTCCGTGGCGGAGGGCCAGAAGCAGATGCTCAGCCCGAAGTGCCTTGTGGGCTTCGCCTGCAACAGCAGCAAGGAGTGCGAGCACAAGTACTTTGTCAGAACTGACGCCGAGTCCATGAAGGCTCTCTCCAGCAAGATAGAGACCGAGAAGGTAGTGTGCGAGAAGGACGGACTTGTATTCGCAATCACCAAGGCTGTGACAGTCAAGGACATGCACGATGCTGCCGCAGAGGTAAGACGCAAGGGTGCAAACATCTTCTTTGCAGCCGCAAAGGAGGCCTGAGATGCTGAAGGTTGCCAAGTTCGGTGGATCCTCGGTTGCTGATGCCAACCAGTTCAAGAAGGTCAAGAGCATAGTCACCTCAGACCCTTCAAGACGTCTTATTGTAGTCTCCGCCGCAGGAAAGAGGGACCCGAAGGACCACAAGATCACGGATCTTCTCTATCTCTGCCACGCACATGTGACCTATGGTGTCTCCTGCAAGGAGATCTTCGACATAATAAGTGCCCGTTTCATCGAGATACGCGATGATTTGGGGCTCTCCTACAGAATCGAAGATGACCTCGAGGCCCTTGGAAGGAGGATCAGCAAGGACATGTCAATTGACGAGCTGGTCTCAAGGGGAGAGTACCTGACCTCAAGGCTGATGGCCGAGTATCTGGGCTACCACTTCCTTGATGCCTCCAAGTGCATCTTCATGGACTATGACGGCACCTTCATCCCAGGAAAGATAGCAGAGGCTGTGCAGGAGGCCCTCAAGAGCCACAATGGTATTGTCATCCCTGGTTTCTACGGAGCCATGCCGTCAGGCAAGATCCGTGTCATGAGCAGAGGCGGAAGCGACATCACAGGCTCTTTGGTTGCAGTTGCGGCCAACGCCGACCTGTACGAGAACTGGACTGACGTCTCCGGAATCCTAATGGCTGACCCGAGGATCGTCGACAGCCCTAAGGCCATCGCCGAGATCACCTTCGCCGAGCTAAGGGAGCTCTCCTACATGGGAGCCTCCGTACTCCACGAGGACTCTGTTGCACCTGTGAAGGAGATCGGAATTCCTCTCAACATCAAGAATACCAACGACCCAGAGCATCCGGGTACCATGATTGTGGACAACGTTGATCATATCGATGACGACAACGACAGGTTCATAACCGGAATCGCAGGCAAGAGAAACTTCATAATCCTGACGGTCTCCAAGCATCTGAACAATTCAAACGAGGCACTTAGGGATGTCCTTGAGATCCTTGACCGCCACAAGGTCCAGGCCGAGCACATCACGATGGGAATCGACCAGTTCGCATTGGTCCTGTCCCAGGCCAGCATAGGCGAAGCCCTTTATGAGATCATAGGTGACATCAAGGCCAAGTGCTCCCCGGACGACATCAGCGTCCAGGACAACATCGCCCTTGTTGCGGCCGTCGGAAGAAAGATGATCTTCCGTCCTGGTATCTCAGGAAAGGTCTTCAACGCACTTGGAAAGGAAGGCATCAACATCAGGACCATCGCACAGGGTTCAGATGAGCTGGCAATCATTGTCGGAGTTGACAACAGTCAGTTCGACACCACTGTCAGAGTGCTTTACCATTCATTTGCAGGGTAATAAATTACAAAAAAATCTTAATCTTTTCGACATTTTTCTTGTAAGGGTTTGCAAAAGGAGAACTTTCTATGTTTGCAAACCTTTATTTTTGCATGGTCAACTCCATGGGTGTGAAGGCTTCAGTCAGGCTCTCTGAGAACGAGGGCCTTGTCGAATACGGAATTGACTTCCCCGATTCCAACGAGGAGAAGACCCAGCACGGCTGTCTGGGAAGGCGTGGCTCCGAGCGTTTTCTGCACAGGCTGGGCCGCAAGGGCATTGTTGATATACTCTTCAAGTTCAATGATTTCGGGCTTAGGGAGCAGGGGGAGCATTGGAGTCTCTCTATCCTTGGCGATGATGACCGCAAGCTCAGCCTGTCCGGGCCGGAGGACAGCTTCCCTGTGCTGAATGCAGTGATCCAGGACCTTGCTGAGATACTTGACGACCAGTTCTGCGTGACCAGGTACATAGATCCACAGAGGTTGGACAATCTGGAGATCGGCTTTGTCTTCAACGAGGTCTCGCCGGAGCTTCTGGAATGTCTGAAGGACTATCCCCGGTGCGACCATACCGAGACCATCAGCCTGAACCGAGAGACCAGATGCTTCCACTTCACCCGGCTATTTCCCTCCAGCTGCTATAGACTAGGCATCGAGTGCGTCTGCGAGGACGAGGTGAGGGGCTTTCTCGACCAGACCGGGGAAATCTTCAAGGAGGACCATCTATTCGAGGATGTCCATGACGATTCGGATGCTCCGAAGATGGTGTTCACGTTCTCGTACCATGACGGCACGGTCAAAAGCGTGAAAAGGAATCTGAGCCTTGTGGGGCTCAGGGACATGGAGTACGTGGACATGGTGGACTTCCTGTTCGAGGTCCTCCTGCAGGTATTCTTCAGGCAGGGGATCTTCGACAAGAGGTACATGCTTCCGAGGGAGATGCTGGAGAACTCGCCGTTCTTTGTTTCCTATAAAGAGGGTGAAAGAGAAGGGCAGGCTGAATGAGCCTGCCCGAACTATCAGAAGAACGCGAAGCCTATGCCGACTTCACCGTACCAGGATTTCTCCTCTGAACTGTAGACCAGTCCGGCATAGAGGCTGTTGTGGTAGATGCAGTACTCGATGCCCATAAGGCCAAGGATGTCGTATTTCTCATCCGAGCCCTGCATCTGCTGGACCTCCATTCCTCCCTGGAGCCAGAAGAACGGAAGAATCTTCCAGTTGACTCCGAAGCTTGCGCCAATCTTCCCCAGCTGCTTCTCGAAGTCGAACGGTGGGAAGAAGGAGACTCCGCAGAAGAAGCCTGCGTACTGTGGTGCAAGGTAGGCGAAGGAGACGTTGTTCCTTCTGGTTGCTATGGTGTAGTTGTAGTTGAGAGTGTAGATGGCTCCCGACTTCTCCTTCCAAGGGTTTATGATCTCCTCTCTGTCTGAGCGTGAGAACATGAACTCCATGTTCTGGTTGCCGCTGTCGTAGACAAGCTTGTAGTCAGGGTACTTGGGCAGTCTGTTGAAGCGAACAAGTCCGGAGTTGCTGATGCTCCTTGTTGCGTTTCCGCTGGCAAGCAGGGTCTCTGCAAGCTCAGCCTGCTCCATGGATGCCAGCTGGCTCAGCACAATCGTCGTCTCAATGGTGTCCAGAGCCAGGAAGGTGGCCGTTACACCTGGGTCATCGGAATGGAAGGAGAACCCGTAGTAGCCGTGGTAGTGCGGATACCTGTGGTAGGAGTAGCCGTAGTCTATATAGAGGTCTGTGTCGCTGTCAGGATTCATGATGGCATCCAGCACTGCAATGGTCCCTATGACACCGGCCAGGATAATTCCTGTGGTTGCACGTGACCTTGAGGCCCTCATGTATGACAGGCTGTCCCAGCTGCCTATCAGTTCCCACTTTCCGGTCTGAAAGTTGCCGCCGTAGAGAGAGACGTCATGCTCGTCGATGTAGTAGGTGCTGTCGTCGATCGATGCGAAGGAGACGAGGAAGTCCGCGTTCTTTCCGTCGAAGTAGCTTGGGGCTGCAACCATCTGAAGACTGTCATCGGTCAAGGCTGCCACGTTGCCTGCACCCTGGACCTTGTCGCCTTTCTCTGCAGGGGCGACTATGAGGCTTGGTTCGTAGACAGTGGCGCATGAGCACAGAAGAAGGGCACAGAAGGCCGCAAGGAAAAGAAATCTGAGATGCTTCATCAATAGTAGTCCGAATCGGAGTTCTTGTCGGAGTCCTCTCCGCCTTCATAGTAGAAGCCGTCGTCGAGGAGATCGTCGTCATCCTCGTCATCGTCATCGTCTTCGTCGTAGTCGTAGTCCTCGTAGTCGCTCACATCCGGGGCGTCGTAGAGATCCTCGAACTCTTCGTCCTCGAAGTCGTCGTCATCATCAAGATCGTCGTCTTCCTCGAAGTCCTCATCTTCCTCGAAGTCATCGTAGTCATCATAATAGTCCCCGTAGGGTCTCTTTTTGTTAGGCATAGCACCTCCTTGAGGTTAATAAAAGGATAAGGTCGCAATAGCACGATGTCAATTGAGATTTTCCAAGCTGCAATGTATACTGTTTTAGATGAAATGGGAGAATTTATGAAAAGAAGACTCATATTTATTCTCATTGCCGTTTTTGCAGCAATGTTC
>DMOO01000203.1 GCA_003456855.1 Sphaerochaeta sp. | reverse complement strand
CAAGCTCGGCCTCGGTGTCTGTCGGGAAGCGGTTGATTGCAACCACACACGGCACCTTGTACACGTCCCTCATGACGGAGACATGTCTGAGAAGATTCGGAAGCCCCTTCTCAAGTGCAGCAAGGTTCTCGTTTCCAAGCTCATCCTTCTTCGCTCCGCCGTGCATCTTCAGGGCCCTGACCGTAGCCACGACCACAACTGCGTTTGGTCTGAGCCCTGTTGTGCGGCACTTGATGTCCATGAACTTCTCCGCACCCAGGTCAGCGCCGAATCCGGCCTCCGTGACGGTGTACTCACCGCACTTCAGGGCCATCTTGGTTGCCAGAACAGAGTTGCAGCCGTGGGCTATGTTCGCGAACGGACCGCCATGGATGAAGGCAGGTGTTCCACCAAGGCTCTGAACCAGATTAGGCTTCAGGGCATCCTTCAGGATCGCGGCCATTGCACCTGCAGCCTTCAGGTCCGATGCGGTAACCGGGTTCCCCTCATAGGAATAGCCGATGATGATGCGGCCAAGTCTTGCCTTCAGATCCGCAATCGAGGTTGAGAGGCAGAGAATCGCCATGACCTCGGATGCAACGGTTATGTCGTAGGAGTCTTCCCTTGGCACCCCGTTCTTGTGTCCGCCAAGACCGTCGGCCACGAAGCGCAGCTGTCTGTCGTTCATGTCAACGCATCTGTGCCAGACTATTCTGGTAGGGTCTATTCCAAGCTCGTTCCCCTGGAAGATATGGTTGTCTATCATCGCTGCAAGAAGGTTGTTGGCAGCTCCGATGGCGTGGAAATCGCCTGTGAAGTGGAGGTTTATCTCCTCCATCGGGATGACCTGGGACCAGCCACCTCCGGCAGCTCCACCCTTCACTCCGAACACAGGGCCCATCGAAGGCTCTCTGAGTGCAAGGATGCTCCTTTTGCCGAGTTTTCTCAACCCGTCGGCAAGACCGATCGTCGTGGTGGTCTTGCCCTCTCCGGCAGGGGTCGGCGTTATGGCTGTGACAAGAATCAGTTTCCCGTCCTTCTGTGATGCCTTGGAGTCCAGGAACGAGAGGTCAATCTTGGCCTTTGTCCTTCCATACATCTCAACGAACTTCTCGGGGATCCCCGCGCTTGCAGCGATCTCTGAAATATGTCTTGGCTCAACGCTCTGTGCTATCTCAATATCTGTAAGCATAACTACTCCACCGGAAATAAATCAAAAAACTCCCTGAAGCAGAACCTCAGGGAGCCTATCAATCAATTGGCCATCAGGCCTTGCTGAACATATCCTTGCCAACACCGCAGACTGGGCAGACCCAATCCTCTGGGAGGTCTTCGAATGCTGTTCCCGGAGCGATTCCATTGTCTGGATCGCCTACTGCCGGATCATACTCATATCCGCATGCATCACAAACGTACTTGTCCATTTTGCTCTCCTATAATTGCAATTCCTTAGAGCTCTGTCTTCCAGAGTCCGTGGAGATTGCAGTTCTCATATACTGCAACTGGCTCGTCGCCAGGTGCAAGGATGAACTCAGCCTTTGGCTCGTCACCTGGCTTGAGGTCTCTCTTCTGATATCCGCTCTTTGTCTCGAGTATGACGAACTCGATGTAATGGGCATCAAGCATTGGATGGGCAACTGCTCCGACCTGGACGCAGACCTTGTTTCCATCTACCTTCACCTCAGGGACATGCTTCTCTTTTGCAGCATCTGTCGTTCCAGGGATGATCTTTGTCATCTCTTCACCACAGCACACTGGGGTGCAGCAGCTCTTCTTTGTAAGAAAAATAACGAAATTGCCACACTTAAGACATTTGTAGAATTCCATAGCTCCTCCTGAAAATCTATATTCCTATCTCACTGTATCATAAAAAGGAATGCTCAGAAAGACTTAATCTGAGCAATGTTCATACAAAATCAATTCCAGATTCACCGCAAAGCCAACTACCTGCCCCACTTGTCGTGGCATCAATTTCCACTTGACATTTGTTCAAGCAGTGTACATTATATAGTTGTTGCAAAACACTTGATGCATAACATCTGTTTTGCAACAAGGAAGGGAAAATCAATGCCTCCAAAAGTCAAATTCCAGAAGCAGGAGATAGTCCAGGCGGCCTTCGAGGTCGCACGTTCGAGTGGAATCGAGGCTGTCACAGCCAGAGAAGTCGCCTCAAAGCTTGAGGTTTCCCCTCGTCCGATCTTCACCTACTACTCCACCATGGACCAGCTCAAGCATGATGTCTATCTTCTCTCAAAGCAGCATTACGGCACCTACATCAAGAAAGGGCTCACGGAGAAGATTCCATTCCTTGGCGTGGGCAAGCAGTACATCCGTTTCGCAAAGGAGGAGCCGCAGCTCTACAAGATGCTGTTTCTGACCAAGAGAGGCACTGCCGTTGGTGGAGCAATGGAGGCTATGGAATACACGCTGTCTCTGGTCCAGAGCTCCATAATGGAGATCTACAGCATGGACGAGAAACAGGCAGCGGCCTACTTTCGGAACATGTGGCTTGTCTGCTCAAGCATCGCCACTCTGATTGTCACAGGTGACTGCCCCTACTCCGACAAGGAGATAGTGAAGATCATGTCGGACGTCAGTCTGGCGGTATGCAAGGCCTACAAGGAGGTCCCTGGCCTTATAGAAGGGACCGCAGACAAGGATTCCATTTTCAAAGATATATTGGGGGAGAACAGATGAAGAAGGGATTTGCCATTACCCTGCTGGTTTTCATGGTGCTGGCGCTTGCCGGTTGCAGCAACTACAGATCCAGCTACAGCGCAATTGGTCTGGTGCGCTCGAACACGTCGCACAGGGCCTATCTGAATTTCCATATACTCAAGGGATCGTTGGTCTACGACCTCAAGGTCAATGGGTCAGAGGACATAATCTGCACCGGAAAGCTGGAGGAAGGCAGTCTAACGGTCTACTATGACGTTGGAGGCAGCAAGGAGGAGCTCGTCCAGCTCTCCGGAGGTCAGACCTTCGACATCGTAATGGATGATCTGAAGGCAGGAAAGGTCATCATAATAGTCGAGACGGACGGCAAGTGCAAGGATGGACGGCTTGAGTTCGAGGTCAAGGGACGGGAAAACAAATGAACAGGAAGGACGAGAAGGACAACCAGAACCTCATTGAGTTCTGGAACAAGGCCTACGAGCTCTCGGAAGAGGACAAGAGGCAGATTTCCGGGAACGGGTCCGATGGATGGAGGTCCATGGCCCCATCGGAGAAGCTCTATGTCGATGGAGTTCTCAGGCTGGTCTCGCTTTCAGACGATGAATGGACCGCCCTATTCTCGCGTCATTTCAAGGTTATTCGGCTGGAGCACTTCGCCTGGCCGGGAGAGAAGTCGGAGACCAGAAGGTTGTTCCATCTTGAGAGATAGTCTGCTCTTTTGGATTTGTTTTTTTTGAAAATCACTTGACTTTCCAGTTTGTGGAATGTCTATGTTTGATACATATATAATTAAGGGAGAGACAAAAATGCTTAGCATCAAGAACCTCACAAAGAAGTATGGCTCGAAGGTTGCCGTTGACAATCTGAGCCTTGAGATCAAAGACGGGGAGATCTATGGCTTCATCGGACACAACGGTGCAGGAAAGACAACCACACTCAAGTCGGTGGTCGGAATCCTGGGCTTCGATGCGGGAGAGATCGAGATTGATGGAATCTCCATCAAGGCAGATCCACTGGCATGCAAGAAAAAGATAGCCTATATTCCAGATAACCCCGATCTTTATGATTATATGTCAGGAATAAAGTACCTCAATTTCATAGCAGACATCTTCGGTGTCAGTGCAGCCGACAGAACGGAGAGAATCAGAAAATATGCTGACATCTTCGAGCTCACAGATGACCTTGCGCAGCCTATAAACGAGTATTCCCATGGAATGAAGCAGAAGCTTGCGATCATCTCCGCATGGCTTCACCAGCCAAAGCTGGTCATCATGGACGAGCCTTTCGTCGGACTTGACCCTGTGGCTTCACACAAGCTCAAGCTTATGATGAGAGAGCTCTGCGACAACGGCGGAGCCATCTTCTTCTCCACCCACGTCCTCGAGGTTGCAGAGAAGCTCTGCGACAAGGTTGCAATAATCAAGGACGGAAAGCTCATAAAGTCCGGAACAATGGAAGAGGTCAAGGGCGACGAGTCCCTGGAAGAGGTGTTCCTGGAGTTGGCAGACGACGAAGAGGACCAGGAGGACTGACATGATCAAGACACTGGTCAAGAAACATCTGTTCGAGATATACAGGTCCTTCTTCTATGACTACAGAAGAAACAAGGCCAAGACCAAGGGCAGAATAATCATGTCCATAGTAGGCTATGCCCTGATCATGGTCGGCTTGCTGGGTGGGCTCTTCGGTGGGATGTCCTATGCTCTTGCCGGTCCACTTGTAGCCTCAGGCATGGGATGGTTCTACTTCATGATAACAGGTGGAGTCGCAATACTCTACGGAGCCTTCGGAAGTGTGTTCAACACCTTCTCCACCCTGTATCTTTCAAAGGACAACGACCTTCTGCTCTCAATGCCTATACCAATTAAGAGCATCCTCATATCAAGGCTTTTGGGCGTATATGTGATGGGATGGATCTACTCCAGCGTGGTGATGATACCTGCGGTTATAATCTATTATCTCTTCGCTCCCCTTCACTTCCTGAACATCCTGGGTCCTATAGTCTATTACATCATGATCACCCTGATAGTCCTTGACCTCTCAACAGGTCTTGGATGGGTCGTGGCCAAGCTCAGCACCAAGCTCAAGAACAAGAGCATTGTAAGAACCATCATGATTCTCATCGGAATCGGCTTGTACTATGTGGTGTACTTCAAGGCAATCAACGCCATGAACGATTTCATAGCAAAGCTCCAGACCATGGTCATCGACGTCAACGGACCGATCCACCCATTCTACCTGTTCGCCAGAACCGGTGAAGGCAATCCATCCTCTATGATGGTTGTCTCCCTGATTGTGATTGCAATCACTGTAGGCATCTACCTCCTTCTGGACAGGACCTTCATCAAGATAGTCACGACAAAGACGGGAACCGCAAAGATCAAGTACAAGGAAGGAAAGGCAAAGGCCAGAAGCGCCAACTCTGCTCTGATAAGAAAGGAGTTCAAGCGCCTCTCCGCAAGCTCGACGTACCTGATGAACTGCGCTTTGGGCACTTTGATGATGGCAGTCGCTGTTGTGATGCTGATAATCAAGGGCTCAAGTCTCTACGCCATCCTCGACGGAGTCTTCGGGGATGGATGGAAGTTCATCTATGTGATGGTACCTGCAATGATGTGCTTCATTCTGTCAATGAATGACACAACAGCCCCTTCCATATCAATGGAGGGAAGAAGCATCTGGATTGTGCAGAGCCTTCCTGTCAGATCCCAGCAGATCCTCAACGCCAAGAAGATGACCCAGATCATCCTGACGCTTCCGCTGGCCCTTGTCCTGGCAGTGGCAGTTGCCATCACCATCAAGATGCCTGTGGTCGAGACGATCCTGGTCCTTCTGTTCATCACATTCTTCGAGTTCGTCCATGCAGACTTCGGTCTGTACATGAACCTTCTCAGACCGAATCTCAACTGGGTGAGCGAGGCCATGGTCGTGAAGCAGGGAATGTCCATTGTGTTCGCCCTCTTCTCGGGATGGGTCTATGGAATACTCATAGGAGTCTCAGGATACTTCCTTACCAAGTTCATGCCGGCATCCCTTTTCCTTCTGATATGGATAGTGGTCACTGCAGCACTTCTTCTGGTGCTTGAGAGATGGCTCAAGAACAAGGGAGCTCTCTTATTCGAGAATCTATAATCCACAACCTTTATCCAATCGGACAAATGAAACACAACTCATTTGTTCGATTGGCTAAGGCTAAATTATTGGTTTTTAACTAAACCAGCTTATTTTTGATGATATTCAAACAAAAAACCCCAACTTTTTCTGAAAATATTTTTGTTTTTTCAGACAAAGTGTTGACTAAAGTTATCAAAACACGTATAAGTTCTACCAACAAGCCACACAGGTGATATGGAGGAAGGACATGAGCAAGAGATTCTACTTTTACTTTAGATTTAGATCCTTCTCCGTCGTGTCTGAGTGACTTGGTTGAAACCGGTAATTGAAGCCCTCCTCAGACGGAGGGCTTTTTCATGAGAAATTCATTATAAGGGGTTATAAAATGAAGAAAATCATCAGCATAGCTCTTGTTCTCTGCATCATTTGCGGAGCAGCTTTCGCACAGGCAGGATCCGAGTCGACAAGCAACAAGGTCTACAAAGTCGGTATCTGCCAGCTTGTGCAGCACGTCGCCCTCGACGCAGCATCACAAGGTTTCATGGATGCAATCACAGAGGCTCTCGGAGCCGATAATGTGAAGTTCGACTACCAGAACGCTTCAGGTGATGCAGCAACAGTCACCACAATCGTCAACGGACTGGTCTCAGACAACGTCGACCTGATCCTTGCAAACGCAACTCTTCCACTGCAGGTCGCAGCTGCAGCAACTGGTGACATCCCAGTTCTCGGAACATCAATCACAGACTACGAGACAGCTCTTGATCTCAAGCTCAAAGATGGAACAACCGGAATCAACGTCTCCGGCGCTTCAGACCTCGCCCCGCTGGACAAGCAGGCAGAGATGATCGTTGAGCTCTTCCCTAACGTCCAGAACGTCGGTCTTCTGTACTGCTCCGGCGAGCCGAACTCAATCTACCAGATCACACAGATCGAGAAGTATCTGGACAACCTCGGAGTCAAGCACACCAGATATGCATTCACAGATTCAAACGATGTCGCATCAGTCACAGCAACAGCCTGTGAGGGTGCAGATGTCATCTACATCCCGACAGACAACACAGCAGCCTCCTGCACAGAGGCAATCAGAAACGTCGTCGAGCCTGCAAAGGTTCCAGTTGTCGCCGGTGAGGAGGGAATCTGCAAGGGCTGCGGAGTCGCAACACTCTCAATCAGCTATTATGACCTCGGAGTCACAACAGGCAAGATGGCTGTAGAGATCCTGAAGAACGGTGCAGACGTCTCCACTATGAAGATCGAGTATGCTGCAAATCCTATCAAGGAGTACAATGCAGAGCTCTGCTCCATACTTGGAATTACCATTCCATCTGACTATACTGCTATCTGATCTGATCAGCAAATTCAACAAAAGCGGAATCTCTTTGCCTCGGCAGGGAGATTTCGCCACGTAAAGGAACTGAAATGAATATTTCATCATTGTTTAGCGCACTTCCGGGAGCCATCGCCCAGGGCCTCATCTGGGGAATCATGGCAATCGGCGGTTATCTGACGTACAAGGTGCTCGACATCGCCGACCTAACGGTCGATGGTACCATGGCAACAGGTGGAGCCGTCTGTGTCATGATGATGCTCAACGGCGCCAACCTCTGGGTCGCACTCATCTGCGCCGTGATCGCCGGCATGCTTGCCGGTCTCGTCACAGGGATCTTCCATACGGCAATGGGAATTCCAGCCATCCTTGCAGGTATCCTGACCCAGCTCTCCCTGTATTCGATCAACCTGGCCATCATGGGTTTCAAGGCAAATCAGGGAATCAACGTAAGAAACTATCATCTTCTTATAACATCGAGAAATGTAAAGGCAATAGCATTCAATAACCCCATCCTGATAATGGTGATCGTCACTGCAATCACCATAGGAATACTCTACTGGTTCTTCGGAACCGAGATCGGTGCGGCCCTCAGAGCCACCGGTTCGAACGAGAAAATGGCAAGGGCCCAGGGAATCAACGTCAACAAGTGCAAGATCCTCGGCCTGATGATCTCAAACGGAATCGTCGCCCTCGCCTCCGCCCTCTATGCACAGTACCAGGGCGCCGTTGACGTCAACATGGGTCGTGGCGGAATCGTCATCGGCCTTGCAGCCGTCATCATCAGCTCGGTCATCTTCGGCAAGATCTTCAAGAACTTCGCCCTCAAGCTTCTTGGCGTATCCCTCGGTGCAGTCATCTACTACATCGTCATCCAGATCGTCCTCTGGCTCGGCTTGAACACCAACCTGCTCAAGCTTCTGTCGGCAATCGTGGTTGCAATCTTCCTTGCCATCCCTTACTGGAAGGGCAAGCTCGCAAAGGGAGGCCATCATGCTTGAACTAAAGGATCTGCACAAGACATTCAACCCCAATTCTGTCAACGAGAAGATAGCCCTCAACGGCGTTAATCTGACACTCGAGGACGGAGACTTCGTGACTATCATCGGTGGAAACGGAGCCGGAAAGTCAACCCTGCTCAACGCTGTTGCCGGTGTCTGGCCGGTGGACTATGGCCACATAATCATCGATGGTCATGACGTGACAGGCCTCTGTGAATACAAGAGAGCCCCTTGGCTCGGACGCGTCTTCCAGGACCCGATGACAGGAACAGCCGCAACCATGCAGATCGAGGAGAACCTTGCCCTTGCCATGAGACGTGGCCAGAGACGAGGCCTCAGAGCCGGTGTCACAAAGGCAGAGAGAGTCCAGTACAAGGAGCTCCTCGCCCCTCTCGGGCTTGGACTGGAGAACAGGACAACCCAGAAGGTCGGCCTTCTCTCCGGAGGTCAGAGACAGGCGCTCACCCTGCTCATGGCAACCCTGAAGAAGCCCAAGCTTCTGCTTCTGGACGAGCACACCGCTGCCCTGGACCCGAGAACGGCACAGAAGGTCCTGACCATCACCGACAACATCATCAGGGAGAACAACCTGATGACGATCATGGTCACACACAACATGAAGGATGCAATCAAGTACGGCAACCGTCTGATAATGATGAGTGAGGGAAAGATCATCCTGGACATCAAGGGCGAGGAGAAGCAGAAGCTCACCGTCAAGGCCTTGATGGACGAGTTCGCACGTGCAAGCGGCGAAGAGATAACAAGCGATCAGGCACTCCTGACAAAATAATGAATAATTGGGGCTGATGAAAATCGGCCCCTTTTATTTGTTCATAGCTGTCAATCCCTAATTCTCAACTATTTTCCCAACACCTTGGTTTAGGTTTCCAATAGTGGGGTTTGACGCAAAAACACCCAATCCTCAAAGAGAGGATTGATTTGAGAGTTCTTTGACATTAGACTTGACTCTGTAGAGGGAACTACAAAGTCAAGCGGCCATCACTTCAGACACTCGCCAAAGCATCTGGAGTCGATGGCTGTCATTTTGTAGATGCGGAGCTTTCTCTTCAGATATGAGAAATCCCCGAGCCCATTGTAGAGTTCACCTTTCTTCAGCAGGGTCCATCCGATTGTGAGCATGTCATTGGCGACCTTGACTGCAATCTTCTGACCATTCTTCCCTGCGGCCCTGAGCTCCGTCCATCTTCTCTTGAATCTGCAGTCGAATGAGAGGTTGGCCACAGACCATGCGGCCTGGACGATGTTCCTCCTGACCGGCATGCAGCCGTAGTGGTTGACCCCGTAGATGACCTCCCTGATTCCGGACTGGTCAATCCTGGGGACAAGACCCACATAGTTGCGCAGCTGCTGGGGAGTGGAGAATCTCTTCCCGTCACCTATGTAGGCGACGCAGGCAAGTGCCGTGAGCGGACCCACTCCGGGAATGGACATCCAGATCAGTGTCTCCCTCGGCCTTGAGAGCAGGGCCTGTCTGACAAGCTCCCCATAGGCCTCCTCCGTCAACTCGATGTTGTCCAGGTCCTGAAGCATGAGTCTGGCCTGCATCCCCCGAATCCCGTCAGGGAAGTAGTGGTCGACAAGGTCATGTCTTCTGCCGGATTCCTTGAGGTCGCTTTTCTTCAGGAACGAGACGCCGTTCAGATTGAAGAAGGCATGCATCTGGTTGATCGCCCTTGTTCGCTCCTGCTTGGTGCTGATGTGGCTGTTGATCAGGCTTCTCAGAGATGTCTCTTCGTAAGTGGGAACCGGAATCAGGCACCAGTTGGACGGATTGGTGTCCCTGATGTACTTTGCAATCTTTATGCAGTCCTGTCTGTCCGTCTTGCATGCCGACTCGAAGATTATGTGCAGCTTGCACGGGTTGAGCACGAATATCTCCGCCTCCGTGTTCTCCATCAGGTATCTGGCCAGAAAGGAAGTCGAGGAACCTCCCTCCATCGCCACATAGTCGCCTTTTCGTAGACGTGATGCAAGATGGTGCCTTCCATCGTCCGTCATCTTCTCGTCGAAGATGTTCTGCTTCTCGAAGCCGCTGTCCTCATCAAGCCTGCAGGCTTTCAGCGTCTTCTTGGACAGATCGAGGCCGAAGATCCGCCTGGCCCCGAACTTCAATGGTCTGTTCTCCATGTCCAGACCTCCTTGGTGTTTGTTCGGCTGCGGAAGACTTTCTACATCAATGTGGCCCGACGAGCCCATTCACTTTTATTATCGGAGTATGGCACCGGCGGCAAGATGCCGCACGGAGGCCATCTCCACCGTAGGCATTCGATGACCGGCTGGAATGATTTTTTTTACAGAGGTACAACCACGAATGGTGTCCATCCCTAAATCGGCCTTACCCTGTCACCGGCTTCCGACATCCGTCAATGTCAGAATAGCATCGTCTTCCTAAGCTATGGACATCCTACTTTTTTAATCCTTGCGGTTGAGCATCTCTGTGATCTTGGCGTTGGCCTCCTGGCTCTTCTTCAGTTGGATCCAGGTGTCCCTGTCGCTGCAGATGGCCAGCATCTCGTCGGCCATGTCCTCCAGATTGTCGGGCTTTGCCGTGTGAAGATAGTTGGCCATCCTGGTTATGGCAGTTGTTGTTCCAAGCTCCTTGATGAAGACATCACCAAGCTCAGTAGGGAAACCAAGGTTCTTCAGCTCTCTCTTGAGTCTCTGTCCCGCCCTGCTCCAATCACTGTTGATGTCTGCCATATCACCATCCTTCTCTCCTTTCATGATACAGGCAAATGGCATTTGATGCTACATTGGTTTCAGAGCTTGAGGAGGTGAACGATGCAGAATGACATATATCAGAAAGTGAAGGAGCGGATGATCCGCTATGCAAAAGTCAACACACAGTCACAACCTTACTCGGGCACCTGGCCAACAACCTCATGCCAATTCGACCTTGCAAGAATGCTCCGTGACGAACTTGTGGGAATTGGCGTCTCCGATGTTTTCCTTGATGAGAAATCGTGTGTAATCTACGGACATATTCATTCCGAAATCAGAAATAAGAGTTGGAATAAAATATGATTCATCGCCCATATTGACACTGCACCGGACGCAAGTGGCGAAGATGTCAAACCCTGGGTTCTGGAGAGATTCGGGGCGAAGGAGGCCTACACCCTTGACGGGGACCATCTCGGTTACTATCAGGACGAGACCTTCTACGCCTCTGAGGCTTGCTTCTCCATCAAGGGACTCAGCGTACACACAGGAACAGCCAAGGGCATAATGGTAAATGCTGTGGACATTGCCTCTGAGCTGATGTCAATGATTCCAGCTTCGGAAAGACCCCAGTACACAAAAATGGAGGACCCCTGCAATGCAGAGGTCCGGATTAAGGAGAATTTATTGGGGTTAAGGGTTTCTCATCTCAAAGAAGGTGGAAAACCTCAATCAAACCGGAGAAGACTATCGAGACCGTTGCACAGAGCTTGATCAGGATGTTGAGCGATGGTCCTGAAGTGTCCTTGAACGGGTCACCGATCGTGTCGCCTACAACACTGGCCTTGTGCGATGAAGAGCCCTTGCCTCCGAAGTGTCCATCCTCGATGTACTTCTTCGCATTGTCCCAAGCGCCGCCGGAGTTCGACATGAAGATGGCGAGCAGCATGCCCGTGGACACGGCGCCAGCTAGGA
>DMOO01000148.1:3125-6600 GCA_003456855.1 Sphaerochaeta sp. | reverse complement strand
GAATTCCCTTCAGGACAACTTGCAGAGGCTGAAGATTGGAGCTTCTCACGTAGTACAAAGCATGGTAGTAGGTGTTCCAATGCATGACACCATACATGAGGATGATTGTCGCTATGACAGGCTTTGCCAGAGGAACTATCACATGGAACAGTATCTGCACCTCGTTCATTCCCTCTATTCTTCCAACCTCGATGTAGGCATCATCGATGCTCTGGAAGAAAGACCTGGTGATTGTCAGATTATATGTGGTTATCAGAATCGGCATGATCATGGCCCAAACCGTGTTCATCAGGCCAAGGCGTTTGACCACGTAGAAGGTAGGAATCAGGCCCCCGCTGAAGATCATCGGCAGGAACGTGTAGATCGCCAGGAACTTCCTGAACGGCAATTCACGTCTGGATAGAGGATAGGCAAGGGTGACAGTGAACAGGAAATTCAGAAGAGTTCCGACAACAGTTATGAAGATTGTGACCAGGAATGCCCTTGGAACCGCCTGATTGGTCAGAAACTGCTTGTATCCATCCAGGGATATCGGGTTCGGGATCAGAACGAAGCCTGAACTCTTTATGTACTGCGTATAGCTCGAGAACGAGAGACTTACAACATAGTAGAGAGGGAGTATTATTATCAAAGCTGCAAATGAGGCTATGACAATCATCAGAATGTCAAAAGGTTCCAGCTTTTTGTGCTTGGTTTTGGTTTTCTGTGCCTTTACCATAATGACTCCTCCCACTTCCTTGCTATCTTGTTGACGGAGAGGACAAGGATTGTGCTTATGACTGATTTGAAGAGTCCAACTGCAGTTGCAAGGCTGTAGTTCAACTGCTCAAGGCCTATTCTGTAGACCCATGTGTCTATGATGTCAGACGATGCATACACCTGTGAGTTGTACAGTATGTATATCTGGTCAAAACCCGCATTCATAACTGTACCGAGCTTCAGGATCAGCATGACTATGATTGTAGGTCTGATGGAAGGCAATGTAACCCGCCAGATTCTCTGCCACCTGCTTGCTCCATCAACTGCTGCGGCTTCGTAAAGACCAGGGTCGATTCCTGCTATTGCCGCAAGGTAGATGATGGCTCCCCATCCAGCCTCCTTCCATACATCGGAGAAGTAGAGGAGCATCCTGAAGGATCCGTCGCTTGTCAGGAAAGGAATCGTCGGTTTCCCCGCAGACCTCAAGGCCACGTTTATGAGGCCTGAGCTCTCAGAGAAGAGCGCGTATATTATTCCATAGACTATTACCCAGGACAGGAAGTGTGGCAGATATGTGATTGTCTGGACTGATTTCTTCAGCCATTTCACCTTCAATTCGCTGAGAACTATTGCCAGAGACAGGGAGAAGAACATGTTGAACACAATCTTTCCAACGCTGATGACAACTGTGTTGGTGAGAAGCTGTTTGCAGTATGGGTTCTCGAAGAACTGCTTGAAGTACTTGTACCATGGATTGGCCCATGGGGATTTCAGGATTCCCTTCTTGATCTGGAAATTCTTGAATGCAATCAGGATTCCGTACATGGGGAAGTATGAGAACACTGCAAAGAACAGAATGCCCGGCACTGCCAGCAGAAGAAGCTGTATCTGGTGAGACTTTATGCGTTTTCTTTCAACAAGATCTTTCATGTCTTCTCTTCCACAATTAAAATTCTGGACCCGGAAAAGGGCATTTTCCATAGAAAAAATCAACTAAAAGTTCAGAAAAACTCGAATCTGGGAAAACAGTTTTTGCCAATGTCCGAAGGCTGGTTTAGAATGATGAACTATGGAGACAACGAACAAGAAGGTGATGTGGATTGACGATGACGTTCCCATCATCGAGGCAATGAAGAAGTTCCCCTGGGAAAAGTACTACTGCCAGTTTGTGGGTTCTGCCACGAACGGCAAGGATGCAGTGTCCCTTCTTGATGCATTGGAGCCTGACTATGTTTTCCTTGACATAACAATGCCTATAATGGACGGGCTTGAGTTCCTGAAGATTGCGAAACCAAGGCATCCTGACACTGATTTCATCATTTATTCAGCTTTCTGTGAATTTGAATATGCAAGGGAAGCCATAAGGCTTGGAGCCAAGGATTTCATAGCGAAGGGGGAGCTGACTGACGAGGAGCTCGGTGCCTATCTACTCAAGCTGATGGGCAGAAAGGAGAGCCGCGATGCGGAGACCTCCGGAACATATCGCTATGAGGTTCAGTATGTGATTGATGAGCTCGGAAAACATTTCACTGAGCAGGTTTCAATGGACCAGTATGCCAATGTTCTGGGTCTGTCTGTAAACTATCTTGGATCCTTGTTTTTCAAGGAGACCGGGATGCATTTCAAGGACTATCTTACAAAGCTGAGGATGGAGAGGGCAAACCAGCTTCTCAGATTCACACCTCTGAAGGTCTTTGAGGTGGCTGAGCAGGTGGGGATTCCGAATGTCCAGTATTTCATAACCCTGTTCACCAAGTACTACGGCGTCACACCGGGGCAGGTGAAATGAGGAAATTCAAGTATCAGGGGTCTTTCCCCAGGAAGATTCTTCTCACATTGATTGTACTCTTTGTCATAAGTCTCTTTGTCTGGACGGTCACAGAATACTCTCTTATGAGAAATACTCTCATGCAGCAGAAGATCAGCGACCTGGACCAGATGCTACTGACAAGCTCCGACTACCTTGGCCTGTATGGTCAGAACATCTCCCGTTCAACACTGAGTCTGGCAGGAGTGATTGGAATACTGGACACTGAGGAGTCCATAAAGTCCGTTCTTGTGTCATTCAGGGACGAGTTCTCATCGCAGTACCAGAACGTAGTTTATGTAAAAGCCCCAGACGAGATATATTCAAACAAGACACATTTGCTTGAGATAATCAACACAGACATCTATTACGAGTTTTACCGAAAGGCTACAGGCTCCACCTACAGAGGTGTGTACATGTCAGAACCATACACATCTCCAATCTCTCTTGCAAAGACAGTTGCGGCCTATGCGCCTACATCTGACGGGAAACATGTCGTCATCTGCGAGGTGGATATTTCACAGATGACAAACTCAATCATAACAAATGACAATGGATACTTCTGGGTGATTTCCTCAGGTTCGGGAAACATTGTCTCCAGCTCTGATCCCAACAACATAGATTCCCGCATATTATCAGGTTTCGAGTCTGTGTTACGATCAAAGCTTGGTACAAAACGTTCAACGAAGATCAACGGCAAGAACTATATAGTGAAGAATAGGGGCCATGTGTTCTTTGACTGGAGTCTGACCGTATTCATTGCCGAGAGTGCAATAACGGAGGCAATCTACCCTGTCATTTTGAAATTCAGCGTGATAGGGATAGTGGTCATCGCAGTCATGGCTGTTCTCTCGCTGGTCCTTGGTAGCTACATCTCAAGGCCGATAGTGACTCTCGCTGACAAGATTCGAAATGCAGAGAACCTTTCTCAGGTTGATCTGTCGGCCGAAATGAAGAGGAATGATGAGA
>DMOO01000148.1:0-3073 GCA_003456855.1 Sphaerochaeta sp. | reverse complement strand
AAATGAAGAGGAATGATGAGATTGGGATCCTTGCTACCTCTCTTTCTGAGATGAACGAGAAGATAAACAATCTTATTGCCCAGCAGGAGCAGATGGCTGATGAGAGGCGCAGACTTGAAATCGATGTCCTGCAGGGGCAGATACATCCTCATTTCCTTGGAAATACGTTGACTTGTATCGCCTCGCTTGTGAAGGATGACCAAAGAGAGAAGGGCTACCGTGCCATAGTGATGCTTACAAAGCTCATGCACTACAGCATATCACAGACAACAGCGATAACGACCCTTGCAGATGAACTCGAAGCAACAAGAAGCTATTTGGAGCTTCGCCTCATTCGAAGTCCCGGACTGTTCTCCTACAACATCTATGTGCCACCCGCCCATATGGAATGCATGATTCCAAAACTCATCCTTCAACCCATTGTTGAAAATGCCATAACCCACGGATTCGTGGAACAGGGAAGGACCTATCAGCTTTCAATTGTCTCATATGTAAAGGATGGACATATGTACATTGCGGTCAACAACAACGGTACCGAGATACCTTCTTCACGTGTTGATGAAATCAGAAGTGGAAACATAACACCATCTCCAAAATCCCATGGCATTGGTTTGACAAATGTATTCGAGCGCTTGAGGCTCAACAGCAACATGAGCGTTGGTGGTTTTGTTGAGAGCTCGGCAGATAATGGAACCACCACAACACTTGATCTCGGTCTTCTGTGAAGAAACATGGAGAGCCTGTGAAGAAATCTGTTCTATCTTCCTGTTTCATTGAGTGATTACTGAAACAGGTATACCTTCTAGCCATACAGAGGGAAATACCATGAGAACAGGAAATCAGAGAACAAGGAAAACAACGAAGGCAATCATACTTTTGACCATTGCCGCACTGGTCACACTTCTTGGTGTGGGCTGCAGCGATGTAATTGCAAACATAACTGGAAACAACAGCAGCAGCGGGGCATCGGTCTCCGGCACGGTCTTCTTCACAGAGGATGTCTACAACGTTAAACTGATTATTAATGACAAGGATACCACAAATGGATTCAAAGTTCTTTCCATAGCAAATGGCGACGTCATCCATCTTGGCATTGTGAATAACCAATTGCCAACTTAAAAACCCGTGCTAAAATGAAATGGGATATGAGCATGGGAAGAAAAACTGCTTCAACAGACCAATAGATTACAGCCTCGGAGCACAAGCTTCGGGGCTTCTTTGTGTTCGGACACAGAAGGAGAATGAGGGATGAAGGCTGATAACAGAACCGTAAAGAATCTGATAGTGCTCTTTGTGCTTATTGCAACAATTCTGATCTGCATGGTAATCGCAGACCAGATACAGAAGGACTTCGGCAGGGTGATCATCACAGAGGGTTCAATAACCGTCGATGATCTGGGAGAGGTAAAATACAAGCTCTACACGCCAAAGAGCGCCACAGCTGAGAACAAGGCCCCTGCGGTGCTGCTTCTGCACGGATACCAGAACGACCACGAGACAAGTGCAGGCTATGGAATAGAGCTGGCTAGGCGTGGCGTCATTGTCATGTGCCTTGATGAATACGGCCATGGCTATTCCAACATCCCGATGCGTGAACGTGGCTGGGTGAACCACAGGGTCAAGGTCAACTACGGAGAGGACAGTGTGGAGGACAAGACCTTTGTCGAGGTCAACAGCGGCATACAGCGCTACAAGCTTCTGATGAACTTCTCCAACCTGACGTTCTTCAACGACCATTACAGCAAGGGGACCGACGGCTCCGAGATCAAGGACTCCTCGATGGGTGGAGTGGCTGCCTATGCGGTCCTTGCCACTATGGACAATGTCGATTCCACAAGGCTTGGAGTCTCCGGTCACTCCATGGGAACCTGGGCCTCCTGGTCCGTTTCAGCCTTCTACAGCGGAACGGAGTACATGCCTAGGGCAACGGTCCTGCAGTGCGGTGAGCTCTTCAACTCCAATGCCTATGATGCAAACACGATAAAGTTCAACAATGTCCTGCTTCTCAATGCAAAATATGATGAATTCAACTATTTCCGCGACTATGAGGACTTCATTCAGCCTGATCTGATCAAGAGCCCGCTCCGCACGGAGTTCCTTGGTGTGGGTGCCGACAAGGCTGAATGGAACACCACCTTCGGCTCTTTCGAGCAGGGGACTGCCAGACGCATAGAGCTGATCAAGAACAACCACAGGCTTACAACCCACGATGGCCATGCCATGGCGACGGCCCTTGAATGGTTCACCCAGGCCCTTGATATCAAGACGGACCTGAAGGCAGGCAACCAGACTTTCATGATCAAGGAGGTTCTGGTGTTCGTGGCAATGCTCTGCGGCATATTCTCCATGCTTCCTTTCATGAACCTGCTGCTTGGAATACCGTTCTTCAGCGCACTTAGCAGACCACTCACTCCGGATCCGGAGCGCGAGCACAGCATGAAGAAGTGGTGGAAGGGTGCAATCATCACAGTTCTGATCTCCTTCGGCACCTATCCGTTCATGACCCAGCTTGGTCAGGGCCTTCTGCCTCTTCCTGAGAACATCTTCAGAATGACCATAGGAAACGGCTTTTTGTCCTGGTACCTTCTGCTTGTCATAATAATGGTGATAACCACAATCACGGCACTTAGGAAGGCAAGGCGCAAGCAAGGCAAGACCGATGCCATGTTCCTTGGCCTTGGTTACAGCGAGAAGAGGATTGATTGGCCTGTCATGGGCAAGGGCTGTCTCCTTGCTCTTTGCATGGCTGCTTTGATGTACATCGAGGTCGTCCTGTGCCAGGCCTTGTTCAAGCTTGACTTCCGCTTCATCTGGCCGTTCTTCAAGGGCTTCACCTGGCAGAGGTTCGGGCAGTTCATGATCTACATCCCGATCTTCGTGATCTTCTTCGTCCTGAACAACAGCAAGATATTCGCCCAGATGCGTGGCGTGCACAGTGCAGATACGGGTGCCAAGGGCTTTTTGAACTCCTGGTGGAAGAACGCCTTCTGCATGGCAGGTGGAATAGTGCTTGTCACTCTTCTGGAGTACATCCCGTTCTTCCTTGGAATCGGACCTGGCGCCGACCTTCTGT
>DMOO01000029.1 GCA_003456855.1 Sphaerochaeta sp. | reverse complement strand
TGGATAGAGCAACAGCCTTCTAAGCAGTAGGTCCTTGGTTCGAGCCCAAGTCGCCGTATCGGACAAAAACCCCAGTCATCAGGCTGGGGTTTTTGTTTGATAGGAGTGAGACACAGTGGGGCGAGAAGCCATGCGGTAGGAGGACAACCCGGCAGGGTCTTGTCCGAAGCATAGCCGGCCTGAAAGCGCCTTACACCACTGGAGAGCTGTAAGGCGAGCCCAAGTCGCAGGGCACGACCCCTCTCCTTTGGCATAAAAATCAAATATAATGCCCTTTGTTATGCCAATTCTCATTAACATTTGGCATAACAAACAGGGTATACGGCTCTTCTTATGCCAACTTTCTTTCACCTTTGGCATAACTAACAGCGTATACAGCTCTTCTTATGCCAACTCTCTTTCGCCTATACCGCTGGAACGCTGTAGGGCGAGCCCAAGTCACTTAATGCAACTAAACCAGTTTACTTTTCTTTCGGCCTCGGTTTTTCCTTGCTTGCTCTGTCAACCGCAACGTATAATCAGTTAGGGACAGAGGGAGCGCATGTACAATTTTACGCCAGAACAGCAGTACGCTTTGGAAAAATCAGTTGCGCCCATTGCGGTCTATCAGTTCATAAACAAAAGGGTCAAGACAATAATGCTCTCCGCAGGCTTTCTCGAGCTGTTCGGTTTCAAGACCTTCGAGGAGGCCTACCATGTCATGGACAACGACATGTACAGGGACACCCATCCGGATGATGCACCAAGAATTGCAAGCGAGGCAGTTAGGTTCGCAAAGGACGAGATCCCAAACTACAAAGTAATCTACAGAAGCATGCTCAACGGCGAATACCATATAATCCACGCCGAGGGCAAGCACATAGTCATGCCAACAGGTGAAAGGATCGCCTTTGTCTGGTACTTCGACGAGGGCCCCTACTCTGAGATCTTCGGAAACCAGGGGCAGTTCGACCTCAGGTACAACAGGATATTAAAGGCCTCCTCCGATTCGGAGACGCATTATGACTACCTGACCGGAATGCCTACAATGAGCTATTTCGTGGACCTTGCAAAGGAAGGCTGCCGAGAGATCAGGGAAAACGGAAAGACCCCTGTCATGCTGTTCTTCGATCTCTGTGGAATCAGGAACTTCAACAGAAGGTACGGCTTCGCAGAAGGAGACAAACTGATAAAGGCCCTCTCCAGGCTTCTAGCAAGCCACTTCAGCAACGAGAACTGCAGCAGATTCGGACAGGACCAGTTCGTGATCTATACCGATGGAGACAACATCGAGCAGCGTATAAACGAGGTTCTGTCAGAGAGCGACAAGCTGAACAATGGCCTGAACACTCTGATCCGTGTCGGAATCTATGTCTATGATGATGAAAAGATCTCCATCCGTGTTGCCTGCGACAGGGCAAAGGTCGCCTGTGATGTGGTCAGAAACACCCAGACGAACACCTTCAACTACTTCGATGAGGAACTTCGCAAGCGCATCGAGATGGACCAGTACATAGTGGACAACCTGGACAAGGCAATATCCGAGAGATGGATCCAAGCCTACTACCAGCCCATTGTCAGAGCCGTCAACGGCAAGGTCTGTGACGAGGAGGCTCTCTCGAGATGGCATGACCCTGTAAAGGGATTGCTGAGTCCTGGAGTGTTCATCCCTGTGCTTGAGAGGACGAACCAGGTCTACAAACTGGACCTCTGCATAATCGAGCAGGTGCTGGAGAAGATCAGGGCCCAGATGGACAAGGGTCTTTACGTGGTACCCACCTCAGTGAATCTTTCAAGGACCGACTTTGATGCCTGTGACATCGTAGAGGAGATCAGAAAACGTGTGGATGCCAGCGGTGTCGGAAGGGACAAGATAACGATAGAGATCACAGAGAGCGCCATCTGCCGTGACCTTGAAGTCATGAAGAAGCAGATAGAGAGGTTCCAAGACCTTGGATTCAAGGTATGGATTGATGACTTCGGAACAGGCTATTCCGCTGTCAATGTACTCCAGGAGCTTCACTTCGACCTCATCAAGCTGGACATGTACTTCATGCACCAGTTCGACACGTCCCCAAAGAACAGAATCATAATCACAGAGCTCATAAAGATGGCCATAGGTCTTGGTGTGGAGACAGTGATGGAAGGTGTTGAGACGGAGGAGCAGAAGGAGTTCTTGACGGAAGCCGGCTGTACCAAGCTCCAGGGCTACTACTATTGCAAACCGATTCCGGCGAAACAGGTATTCGAACGCTATGAAAAAGGCATCCAGATAGGCTTCGAGAACCCTGAGGAGAGTGAATACTATGCCGCCATCGGAAACACAAACCTCTACGACCTCTCAGACGAGAAGCCGGAGGAGTTTGCCAAGAACCGCTTCTTCCAGACACTGCCAATGGCAATAGTCGAGACGAAAGGCAAATCCATCAGATACATCAGAAAGAACAAGGCCTTCCAGGACTTCATTGACAGGATCGTACCTGGTTTCAAGATAAATGAGGACAGCAAATATCCGTTTGACTACCTTGGACCGATATTCGCCGGAACAATGAGGAAATGCCTCAAGGATGGAGGCAAGCACATTGCAAAGGAGAGACTGCGCAACGGCATGATCATAGACTTCATGGTCAGACGCATATCCGAGAACCCGGTCACAAAGAGGTCCTCCCTATCCATTGCAATCCTTGAGTGCACGGATTTCTCAAAGGTCAGCTTTGACAACGAGGAGAAGATCCCGACAGACAGCTTCGTCTATGCCCTGACCGCCGACTACACCTTCCTCTACTACGTCGATCTGGACACCGAGCACTTCATTGAGTACATCCCGAACGAGCAGACCGGTGAACTTGAGATAATCAGGCATGGAGTGAATTTCTTTGCCCAGGTGAAGAAGGATGCAAAGACCGTAGTCTACAAGGACGATGTCCAGAAGGTCATAAACGAGTTCACAAAGGACAATGTCGTTGCAACTCTGGGCAATAAACAGTCCTTCAACCTTGCCTACAGGCTCGTGACACCTGAGGGCCCGAAATATGTGAGCATGAAGGTGTCATCGATGGGCACCGAAGGCAACAGAGTAGTCATTGGAGTCAACAGCATCGAGGCCCAGATGAAGGCTGCGGAGTTCTACGAGAGGGAACGATACCAGAAGAAGGACCTTTAGACAAGAAAAGCGAGGCTTCAGACCTCGCTTCTCTTTTGTTCAAGTAAATTTCTAATCATTTCACAATGACGCGCTTGAAGTGCTTCTTTCCGGCTCTGAGGATCATCTCGCCGTCTGTTGCATCGTCCTTTGTGACAACTGCCTTGACGTCTGTGACCTTCTTGTCGTCGATCGAGCAGCCACCACCCTGGATCAGGCGACGGACATCGCTCTTGGTTCCGGCAAGTCCAGCCTCGAAGAACAGGTCGATGACACCCTTGCCCTCGCCGAACTCGATCTCGACGGTTGGCATGTTGGAACGGTCCCCTGCTCCGCTGAATGCGGCCTTTGCGCCGGCCAGAGCCTTCTCGGCCTCCTCTTCGCCATGGATGATCTTGGTGACCTCGTAGGCGAGCTTGGCCTTGGCGTCGTTGATGTTGCGCTTCGGGTCTGCATACTCGGCGACCTCGTCCAGATCCATGAAGGTGAAGAGCTTCATGAACTTGATTGCGTCTGCATCGGCGATGTTTCTCCAGTACTGGTAGAAGTCGTACGGGCTGTAGAGATCCGGATCAAGGAAGACAGCTCCCTTCTCGCTCTTGCCCATCTTCTTTCCGTCTGCACGCATGATCAGGTTGAAGGTCAGTCCGAAGCACTCCGGTCCGCCCATCCTCTGGATCAGGTCGATACCTGCTACGATGTTGCCCCACTGGTCTGCTCCACCGATCTGGAGGCGGTTGTTGTACTTGGAGTACAGCATGTGGTAGTCGTAGGACTGCAGAAGCTGGTAGTTGAACTCGATGAAGGACAGACCCCTCTCAAGGCGCTGCTTGACGCCCTCGAAGGTCAGCATCCTGTTGACGGAGAAGTATTTTCCTACGTCCCTGAGGAACTCGATGTAGTTCAAATCAACAAGCCAGTCGGCGTTGTTGACGATTCTGCCCTGTCCGTAGCCTGCAGGTGGAACCTCGTCGAAGTTGACGACCTTGGCAAGCTGCTTGGCGATTCTCTCTGCGTTCTCGGCGATGGTCTCTGCAGGGAGGATCTTCCTCATCTCGGTCTTGCCTGACGGATCACCGATCAGACCCGTACCGCCGCCGACAAGTGCCAGCGGCTTGTGGCCGAACTGCTGCAGATGGTGCATGGCGAAGAAAGGAACTATGTGTCCTACGTGCAGGGACGGACCTGTTGGGTCGGTTCCGCAGTAGAAAGTGACAGGTTCCTTGTCCATGAGGTCTGAAAGACCATCAATATTTGTGCAATCCTTTACGAATCCTCTGTCGAAGAGGACCTGTAGCGCTTTGTTCATGATTATACCCTCTTGTAATCCTTGGTGGCCTGCTTGATTGTTGAAACCAGCTCAGAGACAGGTACTCTGACCTGCTCCATCGAGTCACGGAATCTCAGTGTGACTGTGTTGTCGTTGAGTGTGTCATAGTCAACTGTCACGCAGTAAGGGGTTCCGATCTCGTCCTGGCGGCGATAACGGCGGCCGATGGCTCCGCTCTGGTCATAGTAGGTTGCAAAGTCGTCACGCAGCTCGTGCTCCAGCTTTGAGGCATACTCTGCAAGGCCGTCCTTTTTGACAAGAGGAAGAACTGCGACTGTGACCGGGGCGATGCTTGGGTGGAAGTGCAGAACTGTTCTGACATCTCCCTCTGCGACCTGCTCCTCGTCGTATGCATCGGAGAGGGCCATGAGGACGTTTCTGGTAAGACCTGCTGAGGTCTCGACGACGTAGGCGATGTATCTCTCGTTCGTCTCCGGATCCAGGTAGGTCATGTCCTTGCCTGAGAACTTCTGGTGCTGTGTCAGATCGTAGTCTGTTCTGCTATGGACGCCCTCGAGCTCCTGCCATCCCATCGGGAACAGGAACTGGATGTCGTATGCATCCTTGGCATAGAAGGCCAGCTCATCTGGTCCGTGCTGATGCCATCTGAGGTGCTCCGGATGGATGCCGAGCTTGTTGACGTAGAAGTTCATTCTCTGCTCTCTCCAGTACGGGAACCACTGCTCGTCAGTGCCTGGCTTGCAGAACCACTGCATCTCCATCTGCTCGAACTCGCAGGATCTGAAGATGAAGTTCTTGGTTGTGATCTCGTTTCTGAAGCTCTTTCCGACCTGTGCGATTCCAAAAGGAACCTTTACACGTGAGGATGAGACGATGTTCTTGAAATCAACGTAGATGCCCTGTGCCGTCTCTGGCCTGAGATAGATTGTTGAGGCTGCATCGACGTCAGCACCGATGTGTGTTGCGAACATCAGGTTGAAGTTCCTTGGTGTTGTGAAGGTGCCTCTGCTTCCGCAGACAGGACATGGGGCGTTAAGGTCGATCTGGTCGGCTCTGAAGCGGCTCTTGCACTGCTTGCAGTCAACCATCGGATCTGTGAAGTTGCTGACATGGCCGCTGGCTTCCCATACCCTTGGGTGCATAAGGATTGATGCGTCGAGTCCTACGATGTTGTCGTGGAGCTGAGTCATCTCCTTCCACCACATGTCACGGATGTTGTTCTTGAGCTGGACGCCAAGTGGACCGTAGTCATAGGCGCCGTTGAGGCCTCCGTAAATCTCACTGCTCTGGAAAATGAATCCACGTCTTCTGCAAAGTGATACGATCTTATCCATTGTAACTTCAGACATTCTCTACCTCTCTCTCAAGTACTTTAATTGCGCGTTCAATGCGTCTGTATGATTCTTCGTTGCCCAAAAGGTGAATACAGCTGAATGGCGGTGGGCTGACCGTCATACCTGTAACTGCGGTCCTGAGTGGATTGAAGACACCGGCGTTCTTGATGCCGAGCTTCTGTGCCAGGTCCATGAGGTCCTGCTGGAGAGCCTCGTCATCCTTGCCTGCCTCAAGTCCTGCCTTGACGACCTCGTAGACATGCTTCAGGGAATCCAGCGTTCCGGCCTTGTCCATCTTCTTCGGAATCAGGATGGAGACATCAGGCTCACCCTTGTCCTGGAGGAACTCGACCATCGGGACGATGTCGGACAGAAGTGTGATTCTCTCCTTGATTCCCGGGACGAATGCCAGAAGGCGGTCGTAGGCGCTGTCGTCCAGAAGTCCTGCGTCCTTCAGATAAGGCATCAGGAGGTCTGCAAGCTCCTTGTCGGACTTGCGTCTCATGTACTGGGCGTTGAACCAGTCAAGCTTCTGGTAGTCGAAGACGCCAGGAGCGGTGTTGATCTTCTCAAGAGAGAAGCACTTCTCCAACTCCTCGCGGGTGAAGAACTCCTTCTCTCCGTCATAGGACCAGCCGACAAGGCTGACGTAGTTCAGAAGAGCCTCTGGAAGGTATCCCTTTGCCCTGAAGTCACGGACACTTGTCGAACCGTGGCGCTTTGAGAGCTTGTGGCCGTCGTTTCCCATGACCATAGGAAGGTGGCAGTATGTCGGTACGTCCCATCCGAAAGCCTGGTAAAGCAGGACATGCAGCGGTCCGGATGGAATCCACTCCTGGGCTCTCATGATGTGGGTCACTCCCATGAGGTGGTCGTCGATGACGTTTGCCAGATGGTATGTCGGGAATCCGTCGGACTTGAGAAGGACAGGATCCGGGCTGATGTCCTTGTTGTCACGGGTGATGTCACCCATCAGGACATCGTGGAATGTTGTGCTTCCCTCTCTCGGGACCTTGAATCTGATGACAGGCTTGATGCCCTGTGCCTCAAGCTCGGCTCTCTGCTCTGCTGTGAGGTCGCGGCAATGCCCATCGTAACCCTGGATAGGGCTCTTCTCCTCTATCTGCTTCTGTCTGAGAGCCTCAAGTCTCTCCGCTGAGCAGTAGCAGTAGTATGCCTTGCCCATCTCGACCAGTTTCTTTGCGTACTCCTGGTAGATTGCAAAGCGCTCGCTCTGAATGTATGGTCCACATGGACCTCCGACTACAGGACCCTCGTCCCATTTGATGCCAAGCCACTCCAGTGTGTCATAGAGGTCCTGGAGGGACTCGTCACTGTAGCGCTCGCGGTCGGTGTCCTCGACTCTGAGGATGAACTTTCCGCCGTTTGCCTTGGCGAAAAAGTAGTTGAAAAGTGCGGTTCTGACTCCGCCAATATGCTGAAGACCCGTTGGGGATGGTGCATATCTTACTCTGACTTCCATATCTTTACTCCGCATGGGCATTCTTTATATTTGGCCCACGATTGTTTAGTTGTACAACAAAGAGAGGTTTCTTTCAATGTATTGAATGATTATTAGGCTACAAAGTGAATAAAGGAAAGGCCTTGGCTTACGCCCAAGGCCCCTCTTTCAAAGCTCTCAGCAAGTCGATCCTGGAACGGACCTCCATCTTGCTGAAGATGTTCGCAACATGGTTGTTGACCGTGTTGACTGATATTGACAGCTCCTGTGCGATCTCCTTGTTTGTAAGGCCCTCGCAGATGAGCTGGATGACTGTGAACTCGCGCTCGGAGATCCTGTACTTTGAAAGGCTCTCCAGGCTGAGTGCTGGCTGGGCTTCATCCCTCTTGTCCTCTCCGAACCTGATGTAGTTGTAGACGACAATGATGATGGAGAAAGCAAGCACGTAGATCGGATAGCTGAAATCCGACACCGTCTTGAAGAACAGAGACAGTATCGAAAGTGGGATGAGCGACAGGCTGACGATGTTTATCGAAAGCGCCACTCCCCTTGACGACTTATCCTCAATGTTGGATAGGTTCACCCAAAGGGTGACCAAGCAGTATATATACACACCAAGGAAGATTATCGTCTGGCCTAGGTGGGCCCAGAAATCGAACGTTGCATTATCCACTATCAGAGAAGCAAGCCCTATTCCGAAGTAGACCATGGCCAGAGGATAGAACCTGACGGTCTGTATCTTTCTCCACGGCTTTGCTATTACCCAGCTCAGGAAGTACGGCAGAAAAACTATCACGAAAGACAAAGCGGCCAATGTAACGGTGTTGAAAATGAACTTGAACACCGCATACACGTTCTCCGGCATGAAGATCAGTGAGAGTTTCGATCCCAGAAACACAAATAAGGTTCCGATAAGACAGCTCTGGAAGACGAGGTATCTCCCCATCCAGGCTGTCTTATGTATCATCCTGGAGGCTATGGCCAAGGCCAGAGCCATGCAGGACACACACATCGAAACCGTTACTGTGAGCAGTAATAGCCCGTTCATTCAGCCGCTCTTACTTTGCAAGAAGCTTCTGGTTGTGGGAAAGGTCTGCCTCGCCGCAGTACTCCTTGATGTCCTGGTAAAGAAGCGGGAAGCTTGTTGCCATGATTCCGTTCTTCTTCTCGGCGATCTTGTTGTATGCGCTTGAGTTCAGGATTGCCTTGCTGAAGGATGAGAACAGCCTGAGGTGGAGATCCTGTCCCTCGTTGGTCAGATACTCTGCTGTAGGCTCGTAGCCAGGGAAGACCTTGGCGAGAGCTGAATCGAAGGAGCTTGAGTTGTCGACGTAGACATTGAGCGGCTTCAGGTGCAGGAAGAGCCACATGCTGAGGTTTGGAGATGTCCAACCGAGCTTGACCTTTCTGGACTCTGCAAGAGGCTCTGCAGCTGTGATGTCAGCTGGGGCGAGACCGAAGTCATCAAGCCCGAAGACTGCCCATGCCACAGCATACTTTCCGGCGATTCTTGCCTTTCCTGTTGCCTTGATAAGACCCTCGAGAGAGTCAGCGCGAAGATACTCGACTGTCATGTTGACATATCTGCAGTCCTTTCTGACTCTTGAGAAGTAAGCTGCCATTCCAGCGTTTGCAGTTGCGATAAGGATTGTCTTCCTTGG
>DMOO01000003.1 GCA_003456855.1 Sphaerochaeta sp. | reverse complement strand
CAGGCTACCTCTCGTCAGTCACACAGCTCTCAAAGCCGGCTGACCAGTGGCAGGCAGGCGGAATCCCAATCACAATGATGATGAACATGGAGCAGCGCCACGGAGAGCAGAAGCCGGTCATCAAGAAGGCCCTTGTCGAGCTTGACGGCGAGCCGTTCAAGTACTTCCAGGCACACAGAGACATCTGGGCCGTCGAGACTGCATTCACCTATCCTGGTGCAATCCAGTACTACGGACCTGCAGAGGTCTGTGACCAGAGCACAATGACACTGAGGCTCGAGCACAAGTAAGCTAGAGGAAACTGGGCAAAGAGGTATTCAAGAGATGGAGAAGAATAAACCTGGATTCATAAAGGCATTCAACAGAAAAGGCTTTGAAATGATAAACCTGGAGACTGTGTTCAGAGAGGACAAGGACCTCCTGCACGAGTTTGTCTTCACTCATAACCGCTTTGTGGTCCAAGTCATATCCTTGATCTCCCTTGCCGTAAACCTCTTCTGGTTCATATCGTACATTATCACAGGTTCTGTAGCCCGATTCTCATTGGGCTACATAGCCACCTTGCTTATGGTCGTATTCCCGGCCTTCGTCCTGATCTATTCCATTAACCAGAGCAAGGAAGCCTTCCACTCCCCGACCAAATGCAGGGCGATGCAGTTCCTGTTCCATGTCTTCATCATCGCATCGGTGGTGATGCTTGAAGTTGCAAGGGGAAGGGATTTCTCACAGTTGTATCCAGGACAGATATTCAACCAGGTCTCACTGTCTTGCTACTGGCTCATCGCATGCGCATTCATCCCGTTGATATCCAATGTTGACAGCGCGATCGTCATTGCATTGATCCTGCTATCTGCAGTGATTCCACAGTTCCTCTGCCCTCCAGGCTCGTATAACATTACAAGCAACCTCATCATCTGCCTTGCCGTATCACTGGCTTATCTGGCGTTCAGGTCCATAACCCTGAGAAGCGCAAGTCTTATCAAGAAGCTCTCAGAGACTTCTTACGTTGACTTCCAGACGAAGACTCTGAACCGCAGGGCCCTTGTAGAATACTTCGAGGGATTGCCAAACAAGAATGTAGAATCCCTTGGTGTAATGGTCATAGACATCGATGACCTTAGGAAATACAACGACTCCGAATCCTATGCAAAGGGCGATGAAGCCATCGTGAAGGTCGGAGACACCATAAAGAAGTTCACCTCGGAAAATGACATGGTCTTCCGCTATGGAGGTGGAGAGTTCGTCGTACTCACACCAAACATCGAAGAAGAGAATCTTGTCAGAGCTGCACTGAAAATAAAGGAAGCAGTTGAGAATCTCAAGATAGAGCGCAATGATGCAAGTGCAAGGAACATCCTCACAGTGACAATCGGCTGTACACTTGCAACTGAGATCAAGAACTCTGACAGGGAGCTTCTTGGAGAGACAGAGACCCAGCTTGCCATCGGAAAGCGTGGAGCCAAGGACTGTGTCGTCTTCAAGGGCAAGATATTCATCGCCGAGGGGGAGATCACACTCGACCAGAAACCGAGCCCATACACGGACAGAGTCTTCCAGGCAATCAGTGAGGCAATGAAGAGGCATGAAATCAAGCCTTACTTCCAGCCTCTCTACGAGACCTCCACCAACAAGCTTGTCGGAGCCGAGGCACTCTCAAGATGGGTTAAGGATGATGGAACTGTGATCCTTCCGGGAGAGTTCGTGCCGGAGCTTGAGAAGAACAGCTCCATCCTTGCCCTCGACTGGTACATGTTCGAGGAATGCTGCAAGACACTTGCAAAGCAGAAGGAGCTTGGAATCCCACAGGTCAGAATCTCTGTGAACTTCTCCAGGATGCACGCCCTCTATGAAAGGAACATAGAGGCTCGGCTGAAGGAGATCGCGGATTCCTATGGAGTCCCCCACTCCCTCATCGAGATTGAGATCACGGAATCTGCATACATCCATCTGCCTAACATAATCGAGGCCTTCATCAAAGGCATCAGAGCCCAGGGATTCGCCGTTGCAGTCGATGACTTCGGAAGCGGAGTTTCCTCACTTGAGTTCATCAAAAGCGTCGATGTCGACACCTTGAAGATCGACAAATCACTTATCAGCTCCAACTGCACAGATCCAAAGGAGAGAGTCCTGCTTGAGTCAGTCGTCTTCCTTGCACACAGACTCCAGCTCAACTCTGTTGCAGAAGGCGTCGAGACGATGGAGCAGCTCGGATTCCTCAAGGCCCTTGGCTGCAACCAGATCCAGGGCTTCATCTTCGCAAAGCCTATGCCTGAGTCCGACTTCCTAGAGAAGTGCAGAACAGAAGCGACCACAGTTCCTTTGGAGAAGCTGGTCAAGGAGCATATCCAGTCACCATCCATGAAGATTCTTCTGGATACGGTTTTCAAGCAATATCCGATAGTCGTCATGGGCAATCTTTCAAAGAACAGCTACTACACCATGACCTATGACAGCTTCACCAGCCATAACTACACAAGGGTCGGAACCATAACAGATCTTCTGGATGAGATTGCAACCACACTCTGCGAGAATGACATCGAGGAGTTCAGAAACACATTCAAGATCGAGAACCAGATTGCCGCCTATGAAAGAGGTGACGACAAGATATCCTTCACAGGAAGGGTCCATGGCGACGATGAATCAGACATCAACAAGTACAAGGAGATACTCACCTCCACCTACTTCATCAAGGAAGAAGGAAACGATGACATCCAAGTCATAACACTCTGTTCCGAGTCGAATCTAATACCATCAGCAGGAGACGAATGCCCTGCTTGAATGAGGAGCTAGAACCAGTCTCTCGGGCTTTTCCTTTGTCAGATAGTCTTGCATCCCGCTTACATCAATCTCGTTGATTTCACGGCGTTTCTCGCCTCTGTACATGACAAGCACCACCTTCTGGTGCTCTGACACCCTGCGGAACTCCAGAACCTCATCATCGCAGAAGCCGAACTCCCACTGCCCTTCAGAGATGGCCTCGGAGTATTCCTTTCGCAGCTTTCCGAGGTTGACATAAAGGTCATGGAGATCCATGTCCCAGCGGCTCTCATCCCAGACCATAGGATAGCGGCAGTTCTCAACAGTCCCCATAGGTCCCTCTATGCCTATCTCGTCACCGTAGTAGATGCAAGGCATGCCTGGAAGCAGGAACTGCATCATCACAGCACCCTTGTAGAGATTGCGGTCGAATATGGAGCTGTGGCAGTGGAGCCTTGGCTCGTCATGGCTGTCAATCAGATTCATCTGCTGATATACCATCTGCCCTGGAAGGGCCGAAAGCTGACGTCTCAGATGCTCACAGAGCTGTCTGCCTGTATATGCCGTCGTCTTTCCGGGGCGGTTGTTGTTGTCACAGAAGAACCTGTCCTTCTCCCCCATCCAGCGTCTTAGAGGCCTTGAGCACCCCACATAGTTCATTGTGGCATCCCACTGGTCACCTGTCAGATATCTGCTTGAGTCGTCCCAGTCCTCTCCGACTATGTAGGCATCCCTGTTGATTGCCTTTATCCGCCTTCTGACATCCCTCCAGATCTCATGGCACATGTGCTCATCCCCATGGTTGCCCACGCTCGTGGCCACATCAAGGCGCCATCCGTCCTGAAGGAACGGTTCTCTGATGAACTTCTGGAGAACAGAGTCCTCATTCTCATATACCGTCTCCCTCAGGCTCTTTGAGCCATAGTTGAGCTGAGGCAGGGTCGAGACGTTGAACCAGCAGTCAAAGCCTCCACGCCCATTGCTGTAGTAGAAGTCCTTCTCGGGCCCTCCATCCTTTGCGCTTATGAACCATGGATGGTCTATGCCGGTATGGTTTATGGATATGTCTGTTATGACCCTTATCCCGGCCTCATGGAGGGTTCGGATCATCTTGATGTAGCCCTCGTCACCACCGAGTTTGGGGTCGATGTGGAAGTAGTCGATGCAGTCATATCTATGGGTCGTCCTGCTGCAGCCTATGGGGTTCAGATAGACGGCACTCACCCCAAGGGACTTCAGATAGTCCACCTTGGATGCTATGCCTGCGAGGTCCCCGTTGTAGAAGTCTAGACAGAAGCCCTCAAGATACTGGAGAGGCTTGTCGTCCCAGGCCATCTCCGTGATCGGATGGCCATCGAATTCGTAGTCCCCTCTTCTGGCCCCTATCGATGGGTCTCCATTGCAGAAACGGTCAGGGAATATCTGATAGCAGATTGAGGAAGAGGTCCATGACGGAACGTCAAGATCAACCTTCAGAACAAAGGCATCCTCCCATGCGCAGAGAAAGTCTGATACTCCTCTCTTTGTAAGATAGAAGTCACTGCCATCATTCAGTTGACCTTCAAACCAATATCGCAATTCATTGTCATTGGCTAATATTCTTGCCTCATAGACATCATATGTACCATCATTAGACAATTTTGACATGCCATATCTAGAGAGGTTGTCATGGTCGATCACGGTGATTCTGACCCACTTCACCCTGCTTGGATCAGCCAGTGCACGAAGAAAGACCTCTTCACCACGATGCGGGTAAAGAGGTCTTGTATACAGGTTGCTTATACCTGATTTAAGAATTTCCATCTCAGTTCTCTTGTGTGAAATCCGTTGTGAAGATCGGGCTTGGCTCCTCCATGTGAGAGGAGTTCATGATGTTGTAGTCCAGATGCTTGAAGAGGTTGTTCCTCTTCTCTGCCTTGACCAGCCACTCAGTGTTCACTGCGTTCTTGCACATGTTGTCGTAGACAAGGTTAAGGTTCTCGATATGGCCTTCCACTCTCTTGAGTGCATACTCCGCACTTGTCTTGTTGTGTATGATGAACGGCCAGTCGCTCGCCATGAGAAGAAGGGTCTCACGTGCAGCCTGGTTGAGGAAGCGCTGCTTGAGGCTCTTCTGATCCGGGAAACGCTCGGCAAGTTCAGTCATTCTCTCGATTGCCTTGAATGTATGTCTGTAGAGCCAGGCGTTGCTTGAACTGTCAACCCAGACAGCATTGTATCCCATCTCTCCCCAGCTTGATGCTGACGGACGAAGAGTCTGGACCTCAAATCCCTCTCTGATGAAATCAACAGGGCATATAAGCTGCATGTCATCGTCCTTCGCTGAAAGTCTGATGACTGCATCAAGCCACTTGACTCCCTCATACCACCAGTGGCCGAAGAGCTCGGCATCGAAGCTGATGGTGTATACAGGATCCATGTCAAGGACATCCTTCAGATTCATTGTCCTCTTCCTTACATTATAGAGGAAGTTCTTTGCGTTCATCTGGACAATCTCCTCTGCAACCTTCAGGTTGTAGACCTTCTTGTCTGCAGTCCTGTCCGTAACAGCATAGTACTTGAAGCCAGTGAATGAACGGACCTCCGGCTCATGGACGTAAGGACGGATGTAATCCATAGGAAGGTCAAAGCCGATGTCCCTGTAGAAGTCTCTGTAGTTGTAGTCTGTAGGATAGCCTTCGGATGAAGACCAGACCAGACTTGAAAGATTCTCGTCACGGACAAAGCAGTACAGCCCGTTCGGACACTTGACCGGGCTGTAGGAGCCACGCTCAGGCTTGTCAGGAGAAAGGGCTATTGCCTGGCCGCTGAGGGATATCCAGCTGATGTTATGGCGCTTGAGAATGTTCTCAAGCCCAGGATAGTATCCGCATTCCGGGAGCCAGAAACCATCTGACATCCTGTCAAAGAATCTGTTGTGCTCAAGGACACCTGTCTCTATCTGTGCGTTGACAGCAAGAGGATAGTCCTTGTAGGCAGGCAGGAAGGCATGTGTCGCAGCAGTGGTTGCAAGCTCTAGCAGACCGGCATTCGAGAGCTGGTTGAAGGCGTTGAGGATCATTCCCTGGCATTCGTCGACGTAGAAGGTCTTGTTTGCGACAAGCTCATCTCTGTAGTGTGATGCAAGGGCCCTCTTCTCATTGTCGTCCTTGAGGCGCTCAACCTCCTTGTCTCCAAGCTCTATATGCTCATCAAGATATGCCAGGAACCTCTCGTTGAGAAGCTCATCGGCGAGCATCGAGCAAAGTGTCGGACTGAGTGAGAAAGTGAGCTTGAAGGGGATCTCGTCCCTGCGGAGCTTGAACATCATCCTCAAAAGAGGGATATAGGACTCATTCATGGCCTCGTAGAGCCAATCCTCCTCCAGGAACTTCGGATATTCCGGATGTCTTACAAACGGAAGATGCGCATTGAATATGAAATTGAGTCTGTTCATCATCTGGCGACCTCCCCTGAATTTTCAACTGACAGCTGATCAATGAGATCCTGGACCTGTCTGTTGGCAGACACGATTCCACCGTTGCTGACAAGGGATGAGAAGATCTTTCTGAAGACGACATCGTCCCTGAGCTCCTCAGGATGGTCGGCAAGCCATCTCTTTGTTGTAGTGACGATGGAGCTCTTGCAGATCGAAGTCTCGGATTCCTCATTCTTTGCAACAAGGCTGACCTGGTATGAGTAGCCGAGATATGGAAGCTCAACAGTCCAGTTGTCGTCACTGAAGGAGACCTCGATGTCATACACGG
>DMOO01000114.1 GCA_003456855.1 Sphaerochaeta sp. | reverse complement strand
CCTTCGACAAGAGAAGCGGTGCCAAGCTGATGTGCGACTCCGGTGTCCTGGACGATGTTGACATGATAGTGGGCTGTCATGTGGACAACCACTACAAGGTTGGAACGCTTGGAATCCATGTCGGCCCCTGCTCAAGCAACAGCAACCCGATCACCGTCGAGTTCTTCGGCCGCTCCAGCCACGCCACACACCCTGAGGCCGGCGCCGACGCACTTGCAATGGCCGTCAGGTTCATCAACGACTACCAGTACGTCCTCACCCGCCAGGTCAACCCTGCAGAGGTCGTCGCGTCGTCGGTCTGCTCGCTCCACACAAGCACGGACAGCTACAACGTCATTGCCGACTACGCCGTGATAAAGATGACGCTACGAACCTTCAGCGATGAGACGAATGATTTTGTGGAGGGCCTTATCCGTGAGATAGCCCAAGCCTCAGCCTCACAGATGGGCGGCACCTGCAAGGTCGATGCACGCATAAACTACCCTGCGAACATGAACGACGCCGCAGTATGTGCAAAGATGCGAAAGGCCCACATAGAGGTTGTGGGGGAGTCCAATGCCGTCGATGCCGAGCTCGACATAACCAGCGAGGACTACTCCTACTTCTCACGCCTGCGCCCGTCCTGCTATTTTCGCCTTGGGACCCGCAACGAGGAGAAGGGCTGCACCCAGGAGCTCCACAGCAACGATTTCCAGATCGACGAGGCAGCCCTGTCCATCGGCGCCAAGGCCTTCGTGCAGTTCGTGCTGGATAACCAGGCGGGGTGAGTGGGGCAAGCAAGTCGAGCAGGCAAAGCAAAGCTGAGCAGAACAAGCAAGCTGAGTAGGGCAAGCAAGCCGAGCAAGCAAAGCAAAGCCGAGCACTGCCAAGCAATTGATCATTTCTCCTTGGCTACCTATAGAAAACGGCTTTTGTATCTTCCTCTGTCCAGTTTGAGAATCGTTCGCAGGCATATTTTGCAACTTCCCTGCTGTTGTAGTCTCTGTATATCTGAAACAACTCCTTTGGGGTTATCCCAAACAGAGCTGTATACAACTTCCTGTCATATCCAGCAACGAAATAATCTGATTCGAGCATCCAGAAACATGCATCCGGAGCGCTCTTGATCCCGTTTTTCATGTAACTTGGATTGTCGTATATATATTTCCCCAGACAGAACAGCTGCACGATGTCCCTGACTGGTACATAAGCCGGGTACTTTCTGATAATCCTTACACCTTTCTTGAATTTCTTGGGGTCCGAAAGTCTCAGATGTTGTGTGACCTTGCTGTTCACCGTTCTCAAAACATCAACAAGATCATCCCATGAGGGTGTTAGGAAAACATCGTGGGTGTGATTTGGCATCGTCAATGAAAAGATGATCTTTATTCCTCGCTTCTCGCACTGCTGGCTAAGCAATGTATGTCGGTAGTTTGCTGTTTCCCAGTTGTATATGTTTCCTCCGTTGAATGATTTCGTGATCACATGGTAGAAGCATGCGGTCTTGTCGATGTTCCCCTTGGAACCTCTTCCTACGTTGGGTTCGAACTGAAGGTTCTTGTCCCCATTAAGCAATTTCTCAAAAGACAGATCAACCATAAAGAATTCTCCTTTTGCAGACCCTTACAAGAAAAATGTTCAAAAGATTAATTTTTTTATCATAACTCGTTGTGATATCAGCAGTTTTCTCGGCAGTACTCGGCAGTGCTCAGCTTTGCTTTGCTTGCTCAGCTTGCTTGTTCTGCTCAGCCTGCAATGCCTGCTCGTCATTTTTGACCTGTAAAACCCTCCCTAAATGAAGTAAACTTATTACATCTCAAGGGAGAGCTTCTGGATTATGACAAAATCTGAAATCGGCAGGCTGTATGGCTTCTATTCCAAGGAATTGAAGGAGAACATTCTGGGCTTCTGGCTTCCACGATGTCTGGACAAGGAGTTCGGAGGCTATCAGAACTGCTTTGACAACAAGGGCGAGAGGCTTGTCAGCCACGACAAGTACACCTGGAGCCAGGGAAGGTTCCTCTGGATGTTCTCAAAGCTGGCAACGACCAAGGCACCGCTTTTCAGCGATGAGGAAAAATCGAAATTCCTCGATCTGGCGCACTCTGGCTACGATTTTCTCAGAAACCACTGCCTGATGGGAAAGGACGACTACAGGTGTGTCTTCCTCATGGAGAGGGACGGAAGACCCAAGAAAGTGGGTGATTACGACACCCTGGACATGAGCATCTATGCCGATTGCTTCGTGATCATAGGCATGGCGGCCTATTCGATAGCCTCAGACAGCAAAGATGCCTATGAATTTGGCAAGAAACTCTATCTATCGGCCATTGATAGGGTTCAAAAAGGCAACTATAACACTCTTCCATACCCCTTGGACCCGAAATACAGGGCCCATGGCATCCCGATGATCCTCACAAACGTTGCCAAGGAGCTATACCTTGCAGCTCTCCAGCATGACAAGAAGTTCTCGAACAGCCTTCTCAATGACATGGACATGACGGCCAGGGACGTTGTGAAGAACTTCATGGACAGAAAGAACGTCATCCACGAGGTGATCAGCAAGGACAACAAGCCTGTAGAGGGGCTTCTAGGCCAGCACATGAACCCAGGCCACTCCATCGAGGACTCCTGGTTCATCCACGATGCTGCAATGCTTCTTAACATGCCTGACTTGGACGAGGCTGCCGCCAAGATAATGAAGACCGCCTTCTGGAGAGGCTGGGACGAAAGATATGGTGGAGTTCTTCACTTTGTGAATCTAGAAGGAAACCCTCTGAGCTTTGAGAGCGACAGCACAGAGCCTACCGTGACATTGGTGAAGGGCGGTTGGGGAGACAAGCTCTGGTGGGTCCACTCAGAGACCCTCTATGCATCGCTTCTCTTCTACTTCACCACCGGAGACGACGAGTTCATGGACATCCACAACATCGCCTTCGAGTATGTGTTCAGCCACTTCCCGAACCACGGACCTGAGGGTGAGTGGATACAGATACTGACCAGAGAGGGAGACCCTCAGGAGAAGGTTGTGGCGCTTCCTGTGAAGGACCCGTTCCATATTACAAGGAACCTGCTGCTCATCTGCGAGCTTCTCGACTCTGAGATGGAAAACAATGGCTGAATGAGGTAGAATAGAACCATGTTCAAGAAAGAAGACATCAAGGTAATCACAATAGATTTTGACGGAACCGTTCTGCAGCGTGACAAGATGTGGCTCAGCCCACGCAACCACCATGCGCTGAAGGAGCTTCAGAAGAGGGGAATCCACTGCGTCCCATGCACGGGACGTTCTGCTGACATGTTCCCGCCTCAGTTCGAGGACGGGTCCTTCAGGTACTGGTTCACCTGCTTCGGTGCAAGGATTCTGGACACCCTGACCGGTGAGATCATCCACAAGCACTCCTTCACCCCAGAGCAGAGCGCTGAGATCTGCAGGATCTTCGAGGGCAAGGGCATCTACTGCGAGGTCGCGGCTGAGGGCAGGCTGCTCTTCGAGAAGGACGTCATGGACAATCTGTGGAGATACCCGGTTCCTGGTCATCATGTCTGGTACATGTACACCTCAGGAAGACCTGTCACCGTCTATGGAAAGCTTTCAGAGTTCTTCCTTTCACAGAAGATCGGAGCTGAGAAGTTCAACCTCTACGGAATCCCGAAGGAGGATTTCGAGCCTATGCTGGAGAAGTGCAAGAGCTTCGACTTCGCGGGAATATCACTCTCGGAGCCTGTGGGAATACAGATCTCGGACAAGCCTGATCTCAGGGTCCCGTCGATGGAGATTCTTCTGAAGCACCTTGGCTGCACCTGGGACAATGTTATGAGCATCGGCGACAGCATGCCTCTGGACGGACTGATGATAAAGCAGGCTGCCTTCGGTGTGACCTTGGAGAACGCTTCGGACGAGGTGAAGGCCATCGCAGACTATGTGACAGACCGCTATGACGAGGACGGCTTCGCCAAGGTGGTGGAGAAGTTCATTCTCTGAGTCTTCAATGGGATATTGGGGATCTCCAGTATGTCTTTACATAGTCTCTGTAGAACGTGCTGTAGTAGTTGAATCCGCAATCCCTGTACACTTGTTTCGGAGAAAGGCCCGTCTTTAACATCTCATGAGCCATCATGCATTTCTTGGTCCTTACATAAGACATTACAGAGGTGTTGAGGTTCCTGATGAAAAGCTTCCTCAGAGCAGAGGAGGATTTATTCAGACCCTTGCAGAGATCTTCCTCTGAATGTATGTTAGCAATATTTTTCTCTATGAATCTGATTGCCTTCTCCAACTCCTTGCTTATATAGTTGGCTTCCCTCTTGAGTCCTGCCTCGCTGCAAAGGTTGCAGAGTATTATCCCCGTCTGACATCTCAAGGCGGTCAAAAGGCAGCTGTCAATTGTGTGCTCCTTCAGTTTCATCAATGTCTCATAGGCCTTCTTAGATTCGAGATCGCGTATGTTGAACACCTCCGGTAGGTTGTTAAGCTGCGCCTCCAGATCGTCTGAAATGTCAGAGCAATTGAATCTTATGACTATTCTTTCATATGGTAGATTTGACCTGATTATAGCATTGTGGTGCTGTCCAGGTCTTATCAGCAGCACATCATCTGGATTGAGTGAATATCTTTCCTGCTCAATCTGGAAGTCTATATCCCCCTGGATAAGATAGAACAACTCATATGCTGTGTGGTAATGGTCCTTGTATCTGACAGTTCCCACTGTACTCACATTCTCTCTCTTGTATTTGAACTTCCTGATTCCATCTATGATTTCATAATTGTTGGCCATCGTCTCTCCATGTTCTATTAATGTGATAAAATTGCAATCATTCATGCTATTATTGCAATATATTTCTTCACTTGGCAACTAAAAAAGAGTGTTATTATTCGACTATGGGTAAAGATATCTTTAAGGAAATGGAACGGACCAAGGACTTTCTTGTTTGCATAGACTCGGATGGATGTCTTCTGGACAACATGGAACTTAAGCACAAGGAGTGCTTCTGCCCTGCGACTGTCAACGTATGGAATCTCCAAGGGGTGTCGAAATATGCCAGGGAGTGTGCTGAGTTCGTGAATCTCTATTCTCGAACCAGAGGTACCAACAGATTCCCCGCGATTGTCAGGACCCTTGAACTTCTCTATGAACGACCGGAGGTTAAGGAGAGAGGTCTTGTGATGCCAGATCTGACCGATCTCAAGAGATGGATAGATACTACGCCTATTCTTGGCGCTGCCGCGCTGGAGGAGTACAGCAAGACTCACAAGAATCTTTCTCCTGTTCTTATGCAGGCTGCAAACTGGTCTCGTGAGGTTGATGCAAACATAAAACATATTGTAAGGAACATAAGCCCATTTCCATTTGTGAAAGAGGCAATAATCAAGATGCGTGAATTTGCAGAAGTCATGGTTGTCTCGGCAACCCCAAGTGAGGCTCTGGAGAGGGAATTGACTGCAGTCGGCATAGCTCCGCTTATGACGACTATTGCAGGCCAGGATCTCGGGACGAAAACCCAGCTAATCCACGAGGCCATGGGTGGCAGGTATTCTCCTGACCATGTACTGAAGATCGGAGATGCCCCTGGGGATCTCAAGGCCGCAGAGGACAATGGAGTCTTGTTCAACCCGATTGTGCCTGGAAAGGAGAGGGAGAGTTGGAAGAACGTGCTTGAGGTATCTTTACAGAAGTTCAAGGAAGGCTCGTTCGGAGGTTCTTATCAGGATGGCCTTATAGAGGACTTCTATGCAAATCTGAGGATTACACCTCCTTGGTTAAGTAGAATGTCCTGAAAATGCAATCAATTTTACTAAAGTTGCAAGATTTTTTTGATTTACATATGAATTTAATAGTTTAAAATTAAAATTGTTAGTTTGGCTTCAACATATGAGGCCATAGAAGAATTAAATGGAGGAAAATATGAGAAAAGTTCTAGCAGTTTTGTTCATTGCCCTCGTGGCATGTTCAATGATCTTTGCTCAGGCTGCCACTGAGACAGAGAAGGCCCCGACAGAGCTGGTCATTTGGGCAGCATGTCAGGAGAAAGAGGCACAGAATCTTGTCGCTGCTTTCAATGAGATTCATCCGGAGATCAAGGTTAGCATCATAAGAGCAGGTGCCAGCGAGCTTAACAACAGACTTGTTGCAGAGTGGCCAAGCCCATCTGGAGATATCATGCTTGGTGCATCCCAGGAGATTTTTGATGCTCCTGACCAGGTAGAGATGTTCGTTCCTTATAGAGTTGCAAACGATGCAAACATTCCTGCAAACCTCAAGGATTCCAAGAGCGAAGTCCCAAGATATTACAGCTTCTCAATGCCGATTCAGGTTCTGCTTGTCAACACCGACATGCTCAAAGAGGAAGATTATCCTAAGACATGGTGGGATCTCGGAGATCCGAAGTACAAGGGCAAGATCATCCTTGGTAACCCTGCTCTTTCCGGTGGTGCATATGCACAGTTGTACATGATGTGGAAGCTCTATGGCTATGACCTCATTCCCAAGGTAGCAGCTAACGCAACATATGTCCCGTCCTCATCTACAGTCACAGAGTCTGTTACAAGAGGTGAGTATGCAATCGGTGCAAACCCAGAGTACAATGTCTCTTCAGCAATGAAGAAGGGTGCTCACATTATTGCCATTTATCCTGAGGATGGAACTGGTCTCAGAACCGATGGTTCCGGAATCATCAAGAACGGTCCGAACCTTGCTGCTGCAAAACTCTTCATGGAGTTCCTGACAACAGAGCAGGCATACAAGATCATCAGAGAGACAGCTGGAAGGCGTGTTCCTCTCGAGTCAATTCCTGGTCCTGACTTCATGCCGTCACTCAGCGAGATTAAGTTCTTCGAGTATGACGCAGTTGAGGCAGGAGATGTCCGCGACGAGCTCACGGAGTACTTCACAAACCTCATTGTCCAGTAAGGGATAATCAAGTGCAACGGGGTCATAGGCTCTGTTGTTCTTAGAGCCCATTGAAGCTAAGTCAATGGGCTTAATTTTTAAGTTATAGGAGTTTCGCAATCATATGAGTCTGAGTCTAACTTATCAGAATGTGGATAAAATCTATCAGAGCAAGAAGAGCTCTGCTGCGGTCCACGCATTGAAGGATGTTTCATTCACCATCAATCCTGGTGAGCTTTTCTGTCTCCTTGGTCCTTCCGGATGTGGAAAGACAACACTTCTTAGGAGTACTGCGGGTCTTGAAACCATTTCGGGTGGCAAGATCCTTTACGGCGATGTGGACATGTCAATCATCCCGCCTTACAAGAGAAACATTGGAATGGTTTTCCAGAGCTTTGCCCTGTATCCGCATATGAACCTATTTGAGAATGTTGCTTATGGTCTCAGAGTTAGGAAACTGCCCAACGAAGAAGTCAAGAAAAAGGTTGAGGCTGTAATGGAGCTCGTAGGATTGCAGGAAGAACTGAAAAGGAACCCGTTCCCGACTGCACTCTCAGGTGGACAGCAGCAACGTGTCGCAATAGCTCGTGCACTAGTATATGATCCTGAGATTCTTCTTTTGGATGAGCCACTGGCAAACCTTGATGCAAAGCTCCGACGTTACATGAGAGCCGAGATCAGAAGAATCCAGAAAGCCACAAATATCACCACAATCTTCGTTACACATGACCAGGAAGAAGCAATGGCTGTCGGTGACAGACTTGCTGTCATGAAGAGGGGTGTCGTCGAACAGATTGGAACTTCTGACGAGCTCTATACTGCCCCAGATAATGCCTTTGTTGCCAACTTCATCGGAAAGATGAATTTCTTCAAAGGTGTGCTGACCGGTGAGAAGACTGTCAGAATCGACAACACAAAGCTTTCAGTCCAGGTTGAGGAGCAGAATATAAGGACTCATGGAAAAGCCAACAAGGGTGATGCCGTGTTCTTCGGTGCAAGACCTGAGATGCTTGAGGTCACAAAAACAGATGAGGCTGGAACTGGAATCCCTGGTAGGGTCCTCATCATCCAGCATCTCGGACAAGTTGTAAGGTATGAGGTTATCCTCGATGGTGACATTACCATCCAGAACGTAGAAATTGACATGCCGCACATGGTCAAGGAGATAGCCGAGAACGACCAGGTGTTCGTCAAAATCAAGGACGAAAAGGGCTTTGTGTTCCTTCCGGAGGTCAGCAATCAATGAAAAAGAGAGAAATCGTTACTGCCGGAGTTGGAGAGACGACGATTAGCTTGAAGAAAGACAGATCACAGTTCTTTGTGTTCGTCCTTCCTCTTCTGTTTATTCTATTCTTCCTCCTTTATCCGATTATGATTACAGTCCTCAGATCATTTATGGGGACGGGATCAAAGTTCAACCTCTCAAAGCTGTCTCTGTCCGGCTATGAGAAGTTCTTCACCACGAAACTCTATTCTTCGAGTTTGAAGAACAGCCTTATTGTTGCCATATCAGTCACTTTAGGTACGATTGTAATTGGCGTCCCGATGGGTTACTTCGTTGCTCGAGTGAAGATTCCAGGAAAGAAGCTCATGCTGTCGCTGGGAATCCTCCCGATGATTATGCCGTCATTCATCGGAGCATTCAGCTGGATCATCCTTTTGGGAAATCAGGGAATCCTCAGGTATGCGTTTAACTTTGTCCTCAAACCATTCGGCATTGAGATGCCTAGCATCTATGGTATGTTCGGAATGATTTTCTGTATGATTCTCACATACTTCCCGTATGTATTCCTTCTTGCAGAGGGCGCTTTTAGTGGAGCTAACGCACTGCTGGAGGATGCTGCAATGCTGATGGGCGCAAAGAAGTTGAGGATATTCAGGACAATCACGCTTCCTTTGATTCTCCCCAGCCTCGGAGCATCAGCGCTTCTGGTTTTTGTCAGAGCAATAGGAAACTTCGGAATACCTGCTGTCATAGGAAGACAGGTCTACACTCTCCCGACTTTGATTTACTTCAGGGTCAACGGATTTGTAGACTACAACGGAGCTTCATCGATTGCCGTTGTCAACTGTATCATCACAGGCCTTGTCCTCTGGTTCCAGAAGAGCTATGTAAAGAAACGCGAATATGAGACAGTCAGTGCAACTCACACAGAGATCAAGCAGCATGTGCACCCCGCTGCAAGGATTCTTGCATTCCTGTTCTGCTTCATAGTTCTTGTGCTTTCGCTTGCTCCTCAGGTGACTATCATAATAATGAGCTTCTTCGAAAACTGGTACGGACTGCTGCCCACTGGTTTCACGCTGGCCAACTATGCAATCATTCCATCGACAAGTAGCAAAGAGCTTTTCAACTCTTTCTTCCTTTCCATGTCTGCGACACTGCTTTCGGCCCTTCTTGGTTCGATTCTCGCCTACATTACAGAGAGAAAGAGACCGTTTGGTGCAGGATTCTTGGATTTTGCAATTATGCTCCCGTTCATTCTGCCAGGTACCGTCGTCTCTGTTGCCTTGATTTCCGCTTATGCAAGAGGATCCATAATCAAGTTGGGTGGAACCTATACGATAATCATAATATCGTACATGATCCGAAGAACCCCATACACTTACAGATCTGTCGTTGCCAGCCTGTCCCAGCTCAACCCTTCCTTGGAGGAGGCATCGACAATCGCTGGAGCCTCATGGTTCAGAACTTTCAGAAAAGTAAGTGTTCCTTTGATTCTGCCTGGAATCATCTCAGGTGCTATTCTTACATTCACGACCTTACTGCAAGAGCTCAGCACGACAGTTCTGCTCTATTCACCTAAGACAAGGACAATTCCCGTGCAGATCTATATCCAGGTTGCGGAGAACAGCCTCGGACGTGCATCGGCACTCAGTACAGTCCTATTTGTTGTAGTCTTCATCGTTGTTTACCTCACCAACAGATCGAAGAAGTTCAGCATGACAAGTGGATTCAAGATGTGATTATGCAGCTGGAAGAGAAAGAACTAAACAGAAAACATGTTTATGACTTCCCCTCGTTTTCAATAAACGAATCGGAGGTCATGCTTCCTGATGGCAAGACACGCATCAGACCCTGGATTGAACACAACGGGTCAGTTGCCGTGCTTGCCTTCGATGATGAGGGACGGATAGCCATAGAGCGTCAGTACCGCTTTGCAGTAAGGACCCTTACCTACGAGGTTCCTGCTGGACATCGTGAAGATGGTGAGGAATATGACTTCGCTGCCAGAAGGGAACTTCTGGAGGAGACTGGCTATGAGGCTGAGGAGATGCGACTTCTTGGGTATATGACTCCTGCAGGTGCCACTTCCACGGAAAAGACTGCAATTTATGTAGCAAAGGGACTGAAGAAGGTCTATAAGCAGAATCTGGACGAGGACGAGTTTCTATCTGTCTACTGGATGAAGGTCGATGAGGTTGAGGACCTTGTAAGAGAAGGCAAGATCTGGGATCCAAAGACTATGTGTGCATTGTATTATGCAAGGCTTAACGGGATTATCTGAGGTTTGGAAAGAATCTCAATATCTCGGTTTCAACGAATGCGGTAGCGAACGGACGCAAGGCTGTGCTCAAGTTGGCAGAGCTGATCAAAGGGCAATCAAGGAGAAAGGACCTGTCAGGATCATCTCTGCAGATGTAAGCCAGCTCAAGATGTTCGACGTTCTATCGACTGGTCGAAGGTCGAGATATTCCATCTTAATGAGTATCTGGCTCTTTCGTAGATCCATATCGAATCCTTCAGATATTTTCTTGAGGTTTATTACAAAGAGGTTAAGATGATACTGCACGGGAAGTTGGTACTGAAGGACAAGGTCATTGACGGATACCTTGGAATACAGGATGGAAAGATCTCCGGAATCTCCAAGGAGCGTCCCACTATTGTGAAGGACGAGGTTTTCGTTGATTTCCAGGACAGCTACATCATGCCTGGATTCGTCGACACCCATACCCACGGAAGCGGAGGCTTCGACTTCATGGACGGTAGTGCAGAGGACATTGTGGGTGCCGCCAGAAGCCATGCCAGGTTCGGCACCACAACCTGCTTGCCGACAGCACTGACGAGCTCCGATGAGGAGATGGTCACATTCCTGAAAAACCTTGATGCAGTGCATAGAATGCAGATTTCCAGAGAACTTCAAGGTTGTGCGAAGATGCCCGGAACCCATCTTGAGGGACCATACTTCGACATGGTCGAGAAGGGTGCGCAGGACCCAAGATACATCAGAGACCCTGACCCTGAGCACTACAACATGCTCCTTGAGGCTGGAAATGGGCTTATAAAACGCTGGTCGGTAGCCCCAGAGAGGCCTGGTGCATTAAAATTTATCGATGATATGGTGAAACAGGGCATCGAAGTCTCTGCGGCCCATACCGCAGCCACCTATGATGACGTATCACGGGCCTTCGACCATGGCCTGAACCTGCTGACGCACTTCTACAGCGGCATGAGCAGCATAACCAGACGGGGTGGTTTCCGTGTCCTGGGAACTGTTGAGAGCGGTTATCTGATCGATGGAATGAACATCGAGCTGATCTGCGATGGAAGCCATCTTCCACCGGACCTTCTCAGGATGATCTTCAAGCTGAAGCGCCATGACAGGATCATAGCCTGCTCGGACAGCATGAGGGGTGCAGGCATGCCTGACGGACCTTCGGTCCTTGGTCCGAAGAACAACGGAACCGCCTGCATAATAGAGGACGGGGTCGCCAAGATGCCTGACAGAACCTGCTTTGCGGGAAGTGTGGCAACCGGTGACCGTCTTGCAAGGACGCTGCACTGCACGCTTGGGATGCCGATGGACGAGGTCTCGGGGATTCTCTGCCTGCAGCCGGCCAAGCTCGCCGGTCTGGTTAGGGAAATCGGTTCCATCGAGGTTGGCAAGGCGGCCGACCTTGTGGTATGCAATGACAGTATAGAAATCAAAAATGTGTATATAGACGGTGTTGCCATCGGCAATGCCGGAAGGTGAGGTTCATATGAATATCAATATCTCTGTTTCAACAACGGCTGTTGAGAACGGACGCAAGGCTGCGGTCAAGGTGGCCGAGCTGATTAACAAGGCAATCAAGGAGAAGGGCCATGCAAGGATCGTCCTCTCCACAGGCGCAAGCCAGTTCGAGATGTTTGACGTCCTTACAAAGCTTGACGTTGACTGGTCAAAGGTCGAGATGTTCCATCTTGACGAGTATGTGGCTCTTCCTGAGACCCACATCGCATCCTTCCGCAAGTACCTGAAGGAGAGGTTCGTCAACGTCGTCCATCCCAAGGCAGCACACTTCGTCAACGGCGAGGGAGACGTGCAGAAAAACATCGCAGAGCTGACAAAGGAGCTCAGAAGCGACGAGATTGATGTAGGTGTCATCGGGATCGGTGAGAACGGACACATCGCATTCAACGACCCACCTGCAGACTTCGATGCAACAGAGGCCTACAGGGTCGTGAACCTTGACCACAAGTGCCGCATGCAGCAGGTCGGTGAGGGCTGGTTCGCAACAGAGGACGATGTCCCCAAGCAGGCCATCTCTATGCTTCCAAGGCAGATCATGTCCTGCAAGACGATCGTCTCAGTCGTCCCACACGCTGTTAAGGCCAAGGCCGTCTACGACACCATCACACAGAGTGTGAACAACATGGTCCCTGCAACACTGCTGAAGACACATCCTGAATGGTACCTCTTCATAGACGATGAGGCAGCAGCCATGCTGATAAAGTGATACAGAACGTTAAAACGAATAATGGCTGCTTCTTCATCAGAGGCAGCCATTTTTGATTATTGGTTCACCTGCCACCATCCTGACTTGTTCGAGCCGACCCTGGTGAGCCTGTTCTCTTTCTTGAGCTGGGCGATTGCCCTTTCAACCTGGCGTTGTGAGAATCCAATGGCAACCGCAATCGCGCTTGCTGACAAATGTGGGTTGGATTTCAAACACACAAGAATCTGATCTTTTATTCCGACATTTATTCCGACATTTATTCCGACATTTTCCTCCACCACTGATTTGATCAGCTTGAGCATGAAGGTGATGAACACGGTTGATTTGCCTGAATTGTCCGAATCGGCAATTGCCTTGTAGTATTCGGTCTGATTTCTGTGAATCATGCTCTCTATCGGAAGCCAAGAGAAAACCGGATTCCATTTCGATAGCAGCAAGGTGTGCCAGAAGCGACCGGTTCTCCCGTTTCCGTCAGAGAACGGATGGATATACTCGAATTCATAGTGGAATATGCATGATTTGATTAGAGGATGAAGGTCGGATTCCTTTGTCCACGCCATAAGTTGTCTGATGTAATGCTCTACATACTCCGGCCTTGTTCCCATATGGATAAGCTGGGATCCCTTGTAGACTCCGACTGCGCCACTTCTGAAATGTCCTGAATCCTTGACAATGGTCTCCATCATTATGCCATGGACTGAAAGTAGGTCATCAATGCTGTACGGGTCTATCTGGTACATCCTCTCATAGACTTCATAGGCGTTCTGGACTTCCTTTATGTCCTTTTGGGGTGCAATGACGTGCTTTCCCTCAATGACTGCCGTCACCTGGTCCTCCGTCAGTGAGTTGTGCTCAATGGCCAGGGAGGAATGGATGGTCCTTATTCTGTTCTGCTTGCGCAGAATCGGATTCCTCGAGAGATTAGAGGAAATCTGCATCTGCTTCAGAAGAGAACATATTTCTATGGTCAGGTTCGCGATCTCATCCGTCAAATCAAACGGAGGTACGTATTTCTCATCCATAGAGAACATTATACATGGTTTTCCTCTTTATCAGAAGAAGAACTGGAACAGAACGTAGGTGACGTAGATCAGAAGCAGGATGATTCCCTGGTATCTTCTGAGTTTCTTTGTGATCAGTGCAGGCACTGTCATGAAGGCCATGACGAAGAACATCAGAGGGATGTCCACAACAAGAGATGCGTTCATGCCGGCGATCAGCTTGTCTGCAGGGACAGTGAACGGGTTGATGGTGATTGCCATTCCGCTGACCAGGACCAGGTTGAAGAGGTTGGCTCCGACGATGTTTCCAAGAGACAGTGAGGAGTGGCCCTTGACCAGTGAGGTGATTGCCGTGACCAGCTCAGGAAGCGAGGTTCCAAGGGCGATGAAGGTGAGTGCGATCACCGACTCAGGAACTCCAAGGCCTGCTGCGATGATCTTTCCGTTGTCGACCAGGAGGTTGGCGCCAAGGGCTATGATTGCAGCTCCTATGATCAGTAGGAGGATATCCTTCCAGAGAGGGGAGTCCTTTTCCTTCTCCTCGTCCTTCTCGACCTCGGCCTCCTCTGCAGGGTCGATGACAAGTCTGTTCTTCAGAGCCTGTCTGACTGTGATGGTCATATAGACCACGAAGATCAGAAGAAGGATGATTCCGATCAGTCTGCTGAAGGAACCTGTTGTGTATGCAACACCGGCGTAGAAGGCTGCGGCAAGGAAGAAGAAGATAACTGGGGTCCTGAAGGTCTTGGTGTCGACCTCTGCAACCGACTTGGCGGAGATTGTTATTGCTGAGATCAGCGCTGTGTTGCATATGACGGATCCTATGGCGTTTCCGTAGGCTGTCTGGCTCTGTCCGACTGCAGCGGCGATGGACGAGACCATGACCTCAGGGATTGTTGTTCCGATTGATACGACGGTGGCTCCGATGAGGATCTCTGGGATGTGGTAACGATGGGCGATTCCGACTGCTCCGTCAACGAACCAGTCGCCTCCCTTGATAAGAAGTACAAGTCCGATTGCGAACAGTATCACAGCTTTCAGCATTTTTCTTCAGCTCCTTTTGAGAAGATGTCCCTTTTTTGGGAATCATAACATTATTTTGTAAATCTTCATAGTCAATCAAATTTAATAATTGGTTTCCGAAAGGCAAGATTTCAAAAGCTAAGAATTGTTGACGGCAAACGTTTGCTGTGCCAAAATTATAGAGTTATGGCTAATGGAATGGATTATCAGGTATCCAGATATTTTCAGACTCACGGATTCAAACCCAGGGACATAGAGAAGGCGAGAATCTACGAGTTTGTGCTTTCCTCAGGGGGTATATCCCGAAAGAAGCTCAGCCAAAGGCTGGAGATCAGGCCGAACAACGTCTCCGAGGCTGTACAGCAGCTTGTGGACGATAACCTGATGATTGAGATTCCGGATGAGAGCAAGGGCAAGGGAAGGCCTGAGATCCTCCTGCATGCCAGAAGGGACCGTCTGGTATCCATCGCTGTTGGTGTCTCCTCTGACTACCTGACTGCAGCCTTGATAGACATGGCAGGATACAGCCTGCTTGAGAAGGATGTCCGAATCCCTGCGGAGACCGACAATCTCTCCTTCTATGAAAGGCTCGTGGCACTGATCTCCGAGGTTGTGGCCCGCGTGGGCAGAACTCAGATTCTTGTTGGCATCGGAATCGCGGTTCCCGGTGTTGTCAGCGAGAACGGAGGCAAGTGGGTCTTCAACTCCACCTGGCCTGTGGTCTCCAATCTCGATCTCTCAAGGCTTCCTTCGCGTTTCCATGTTCCCGTGACGGTGTTCAGGTTCCTTGATGCCGAGCTCAACGCACTGATTCTCAAACACGAGAGGCTTAGAAACGCATCGGTGCTCCTTGTTCACTGGGGTTATGGTATAGGAGCCTCCTTCTGTCAAGACGGAGTGATTCCATCACTGAGGATCGGTAGCATCGGCGAGATGGGCCACATGAAGGTGAATGCCTCGGACTCCGCCCTTCAGTGCAAGTGCGGAGAGAAGGGCTGCCTTGAGACCGTAGCCTCAGGATGGGCACTGAGAAGCAGGCTCGAGCCTCTTACCGGCAAGTTCCCGACAGACGAGAAAAAGCTGGGCAGGGTCCTTGAGGACCTCGACCTCTCGTCAGACGAGGCGATTCAGCGTGCAGTGGCAGGTCTTGCAAAGGCCATAGACATCACATATAGGTTCTATCCTGCGGATAAGATAATAATTTATGGGCCTTTCATGGCAAATCAGGACATCAGAATTGATCTTGTCAGCCTTGTCAGAGCCAAACTGCCCTGGTACTCCAAGGATTGTGTTGACATTGAGGTGGGACTTGGTGAGGACGGGGAGGCCACGGCCCTCGGAAGCTGCGCCGAATTCTTCCGTAGCCGCCTGGAGAAGATGCTCGTCTTCAGAAACGTCATTTAATAACGGAAATGACACCTAAAGCGTTATTAAATAAAGATTCGTTGACAACCCAAAAAACTGGATTTTACAATTTAAACGTATTGAAATGCATGCTTTGAAAAGGAGGTTCCGGTTCAGATGCTACGCGAAGTGGTGGGTTTCAACGTCCTTGACAAGAAGACCTATATGGTCAAGGTCTCCAATGGAGTCATTTCCGCAATTGAGACGGATGTGGACTGTCGTCCGAACACCTTCATCTGCCCGGGTGGAGTAATAGACACGCAGGTCAACGGATATCTGGGTTACGACTACTCCGAGCTCTCCTTCAAGCCTGAGCATGCGGAGATAATCGCCAGGGCCCTGGTGAAGGCAGGAACCTTCCAACAGATAGCAACGGTGGTCACAAGACCCCAGAAGACCATAGTCGAGAGCATCGACAAGATCGTCAAGGCAACGCACAGCAGCCGTTTCGTGGCCAGGAGCATAACCGGTATCCATGTCGAGGGGAACTTCATCTCCCGTCTCGACGGCCCGAGGGGTGCACATGACATAAACTGCGTCCGTCCGGCAAGCATCAAGGAGTTCGACGAGTGGTATGAGCATGCCATGGGACTTCTGAAGTACATAACCATCGGTGCTGAGGCGGAGGGTGCCATAGAGCTGATAAAGCATGCAGTCGGCAGGGGCGTTGTGGTCTCAATCGGCCATACGGGAGCCACTGCAAGCCAGATAGATGCAGCGGTCGAGGCTGGAGCCACGATGTCCACCCATCTGGGCAACGGGGTCTTCTCCAAGCTGGACAGGTTCAACAACCCGATCTGGCCGCAGCTGAGGAACAAGGGGCTGACAAGCGGCGTCATCGCCGATCTGTGCCATGTTGACAAGGACCTGCTCTGGATAATCTCCAGATGCAAGGACAGCGACCACATAATCCTCGTCTCGGACCTCTCGCAGTGTGCGGGGATGCCTCTGGGAAGGATGATGTGGGGCAACGTGCTGGTGGAGGTCGTGGAGGACGGCTCCGTCCGCCTTGCCGGAACCGACTACCTGGCCGGTGCAGGTTCACAGCTGCTCAGGGATGTGTTCAACTTCATCAAGAGCACTGACTACGAGATCTGTGACGCCTTCAAGCTGGCCACGGTCAACCCTGCAAGGAAGTACGACCTTGACATTAAGAGGATGAAGCTGGAGGTCGGCAAACCGGCCGAGTTCATCGCCTTCGAGAAGGGGGATGACAACTTCAAGTTGAAATCCGTCTTCTTTGATGGGGAATGTGTAGTATGATAACAACTGGGGGAATGCAGCCTTCATTGTGAAGGTTGCCCAGTTAACATAAAAAGGAGAAGGTAAAATGAAGAAAATTTTGACCGTTTTATTGGTTCTCTGTGTTCTTTGCACAGCAGTTTTCGCTCAGGCCGCAGCAGAAGAGAAGCAGTTCCCGTCAAAGGACCTCACATTGATCGTTCCATGGGGTGCTGGTGGATCATCAGACCTTGTCGGAAGACGTGTCACCGATGAGATGTCAAAGATCTGGGGTGTGAACATCAGTGTCGTCAACACTCCTGGTGCAACAGGAACAGTCGGAATGAACGATTGTCTTCTCAAGCCGCATGATGGTTACACATTGATCGCCAATGCAACTCCTCACACACACTATGTGAACGGACTTGCAGACTGGTCACCAAAGGATTGGGACTACATGGCAGCATACTATGTTCCATGTCTGATCGCAGTCCAGAAGGACAGCAAGTACAAGACCTTCGAGGATCTGTACAATGCTCTCAAGGAGAATCCTGCCAACACAATCAAGAACAGCGTCGCTGGTATCGGTTCCTCCGGTTACAACGCAGTTATGGTTCTCTCAGCAACCGATGCAGTCATGGGCAAAGGCCTCAACACCCCATATGCCGGTGGTGCAGATGCAATCAAGGCTCTCCTTGCCGGAGAGGTTGACTTCACATCACAGCTCTCGAACGAGATGATCGACCTGCTCAGATCCGGAGACCTCGTGGCTCTCTGCGCCCTGACAGAGGAAGACCTGGTTCTCGATGGCGTTGCAGAGCCAATCCCATCAATCAAGAACTTCATCCCTGAGCTCGCACCGTCCCTCCCAATCGGCGATGCCTTCGGTCTCATGTTCCCGTCTGATGTACCAGAGGCAACAAAGGCTGAGCTCGAGAAGGCATTTGTCCAGGCTTGCCAGACAGAGAGCGTCAAGGCATTCGCAAACGAGAAGGGCATGATCCTCCTCGGAGCAACAATCGCCGAGTCCAACGAGTTGAAGGACAAGGCTGCCGTCGCAATCGGATTCACACTCTGGGATCTCGGAATTGCAAAGCACTCACCAGCTGATCTTGGTTACACAAGATAATTAGCACTCATTCCAGGATTGGTGCAGGGTAACCGGTGCCAATCCTTTTTATTCTTTTACAATCACTGCAGGTAATATTCATGGCTGATCAAAAACCTACAAGACCACAGACAAGATACGGCATAGACCTAATAGCAGGCTGCATCTGCTTCGCCGTGTCGATCTACGTCATGCTGATGAGCATAAAGTTCTGGAAGGAGGACTTCGTGGATGTCTTCTACTACTCCTCCGGACTCATGCCGATGATAATCGGCGGTTGTCTATGCATATTCTCCGTCCTCTACATCGTGAGGACTTTGAAGGAGCACCCCCTCAAGGAGTGTCTCACAGATATAAAGAACTTCGGTATCGAGTTCGTAAAGAGCAAGAATGTCCACAGGTCCCTGATCGGAATCGCCATCTTCTGGGTCTACATCTTCCTGATGCTCGGAAAGATGCCCTTCTGGCTCGCCACATTCATTGCACTGTCAGCGCTTCTGCTGTTCCTCAACTTCAAGAAGTCCGTCTGGCAGGTCGTCAAACTGTTGATCATCTCCGCCTGCGCGACCTTCGCGATTGTGCTGGTCTTCCAGATAATCTTCAAGGTTCCAATGCCGTAAGGAGGGAAGGATGGACGCATTAAGATACATCGGCGAGGCCTTCGCCATAGCCTTCACACCTTCGGGAATCCTGGCACTGGTGCTCTCGGTCTTCACAGGACTCATCTTCGGAATGCTGCCCGGACTGACGTCAACCATGGCGGTTGCGCTTCTGACCGGACTGACATACAACTTCAGCGGACCGCTGGCCATCCTCTCGCTGCTTGCAATCTACATCGGTGCAATCTCCGGAGGAAACCAGAGCGCCATTCTGCTGAACATACCTGGAACGCCGGCCTCCGCCGCGACGGCCATGGAAGGCCATCCGCTTGCCAAGCAGGGCAAGGGAGGCCTTGCCATCTTCGTGGCCACGGGCTCCTCCTTCTTCGGCACGATGATAAGCATCGTCTGCGTTGCCCTGTTCACACCGATTCTCACCAAGTTCGCCCTGAAGTTCATGAGCCACGAGATGTTCCTCCTGGCCCTGTTCGGAATCGTCATCTGCGGCAACCTGACCAGCAACGGTGACTCCCTGAAGGGTTGGATCTCCGGTTTCATCGGGCTTCTGATGAGCCAGGTCGGAATGGATACGATCTACTCCTACAGACGCTTCACCTACGGAAGCATCAACCTGGCCGGTGGAATCTCCCTTCTGCCTGTAATGATCGGACTCTTCGGCTTCCCGGAGGTCGTCAAGGCCTTCCATCTCTCAGAGCACACAAAGATGGAGAAGAACAGCAAGTACAAGATCAGAGAGGGACTTGCAATCCTGAGAAGGAACTGGCTGAACATCCTCAGGTCCGGAATCATCGGAATGTTCATGGGAGCTATCCCGGGCGTCGGAGAGGATACCGGTGGATGGCTTTCCTACTGGTCCGAGAAGAACGTCTCCAAGACACCTGAGCTCTGGGGCAACGGCTGTATCGATGGAGTCGTCTCCGCAGAGGTCGGAAACAACGCCGCAATCGGTGGTGCAATCATTCCGGTCCTGTCCCTTGCGATCCCTGGATCCACCTCGGCAGCAGTTCTGCTCGCCGCCTTCTGGATGCACGGCTACAGGCCAGGTCCTCTGTTGATGCAGGACACACCGCAGTTCCTGTACTACGTCATCGTCTTCATGGTCCTCGCCTCTTGTCTGATGTGGTTCCTCGGAATGGCCATCTCCAAGTTCAGCGTCAGGGTTCTCTCGGTCGACATAAAGATACTGATGCCGATCGTCTTCATCTGCTGCACCATAGGTGCCTTCGTAGTCTCCAACAGACTGTTCGACATCAAGCTGATGTTCGTGTTCGGACTGCTTGGAATCGCGATGAGCTACCTGAAGATGCCTGGAGCCCCGTTCCTCCTTGGAATCATCCTCGGAAACATGGCTGACGAGAATCTGAGAAGAGCACTTCTCCTGACACACGGTGACATCTCCATCTTCTTCACCAGACCTATCTCCATCATCTTCATGGTCATGATCGCCTACCTGATCTTCACCCAGACCCCGGTCTACGCGAAGATGTCGGCAAAGCGCAAGGAGAAAAGGGCGGAGAAGAGAGCCTCCAAGGCCGCCGAGAAGGCGAACAATGATTGAGGTTAAATATGAAATACGGTTATTGCACGGGGTTCTCGACGAACCCGCACTTCCAGCTCGGTCTTGATCTTCTGGACATGATCAAGGACACGGGGTTCGACTATGTCGAGTTCCCCCTGATGAACTTCCACGACATGACAGAGCAGCAGTTCGATGAGGTCGTCAAGACCGTCAAGGACCATGGGCTTACGAGCCCTGTGGCGTGCAACTTCTTCCCCGGCTCGGTCCGTCTGGTCGGGAAGGAGCTTGACCGTGAGCTGATTGCATCCTATCTGGACGTCGTGGTCCCGAGACTTGAGAAGATCGGGATCACGAAGGTCATCCTGGGAAGCGGTCCTGCCAGGACCTTCGGGCCTGATCAGACCAGAGAGGAGGCCTTCGAGCAGTTCTCCTCAGTGATAAGGGAGATAATCCTCCCAAGGACGAAGAATGCAGGCATCGTCGTCTGCATCGAGCCCTTCGAGAGGACCTACTGCAACCTCATCATCTCCGTCTACGAGGGCCTCGAGCTGGTGAAGGCCATAGACGACGAGGGCCTCGAACTGATGGTGGACCTCTATCACATGCTGAGCAACGGCGAGCCGCTGAAGACCATCAGAGACTGCTTCGCCCACATCAGGCACGTCCATGTGGCCGGTGCCGACAGAAGGGTCCCGGATAAGAGGGACGGCTACGTCTTCGAGGCTCTCGAGGAGCTTGCCAAGTGCGGCTACGAGGGCACGGTATCCTTCGAATCGGAGCTTCCGGAGAGCAGGGAAGCCCTTGTCGAGACCTTCGCGAAGGTCAGAACCTGCATAGGCGACAAGGCCTGAATTTCCAGTTTTTTCATTGGGTTTGACATTTAATTAAAAAATAAATTTTGTTGACGGCAAACGTTTGCCGTGCGCATAATATGATATAAGGTGTAAGTAGTTAATCTTTGAGGAGCCTATGGGTAGATTTGCAACGCTGAAAGATGTGGCAAAACTCGCCGGCACAACAGCCGCCACGGTGTCTTACGTCCTGAACGAGAAAGAGGGGCGCTACATCAGCGAGGACATGCGTGCAAGGGTCCTGAAGGCTGCCGAGGAGCTCGACTACATCAAGAGTGTCGGAGCGTCCTGCCTTAAGGGCAAGGACCGAAGGCTCATTGGGCTTCTGGTGCCACAGTACGAGAACCAGTTCTTCACAAGGATAGCCATAGCCTGCGAGAGCGTCTTCATGAACGAGGGCTTCGACATCATGATCTGCAACACCTTCGATAACCCCGACCGTGAGAGGGACATCATCAAGAGGATGATGGAGCAGAGGGTCGACGGCATCATGATCACCCCGACGATCAACGGAGTCGAGAACACCCGCATAATCAGAAGGGTGGGTGTGAACATGGTCGTCATCGACAGATCCCTTCCGGGGATCGGCGGCTATAACTGGGTCTCCACCGACAACTACGAATGCGGTGAGAAGGGGGCCTCCTACCTGTTCTCGAAGGGCCACAGGAAGATCGCCTACATTGGCTGGGATTCCGGGATCCCCGACCTGGACGTCAGGTACAAGGCTGTCCTCGGACAGGCGGATGAGTACGAGATACCCCATGAGGATGTGATAATCGAGACCGGTGAGTTCACCACGGAGGCAGGCTACAGGATGACGGAGAAGATCCTCTCCGAGCACCCGGACTGCACGGCCTTCTTCTACGGCTTCAACATACAGGCCAAGGGCGGGGTGGACTGCTTCAGGGACAAGGGGATAAGGATACCGGAGGACAAGTCCGTGATCCTCATAGGCACGCCTGACTGGGCAAGCACAGGCTTCAATGACTTCGCCAGAATCGACATGGGAGAGTCCGAGCTTGGCAAAAAGGCTGCAGAGATGCTTCTGGAGGCAATTAGGAACGAGTCTGGCGAACCTCGTCAGATTACTCAGGGATGCACCCTGATTGAGGGGCGCTCGGTTTTGGATCTGAACAGGAGATGATGCAAATGAAGACCGACATCAGAATCAGTAAAGTCGACATTAAGATCTGGTCATACAGGAACAGGGTCCCGATAAAGTTCGGACATGAGATAACCACATCATCAAAGCTGGTCCGTGCCTTCGTAACAGTTGCGGATGGTGAGGGACGGGAGATGATGGGAGTCGGTGAGACCCCAGTGGCTGTGGCATGGACATGGCCGTCCACCCTTTCCTTCTCCGCCAGGGAGGCCAGGATGCTGGAGTTCATCAAGCTCCTCCTTGAGGAGTGGAACTTCTTCGATGCCTGCGGCCATCCGATGGAAATCGGCTACATCTTCCTGGAGGAGAGGCTCCAGAAGGTTCTCGCCAAGGCAAACGCCAGACATCCGGGTGAGGAGGAGATGCCCTATCTGAGCGCACTTGTCTGCAATTCGCTCTTCGACATAGCTCTCTATGATGCCTTTGGAAAGCTGAACAAGATAAATGTATATGACTGTTTCACGCCTCAGTACATGAACCATGACCTGGCCTGGTACTACAACTACGGCAATAAAAACATGGCCCAGATCAAGGAATATAATGAAAAATTCGGTGGAAAGTACCCAGGACAGTACTTCGTTAAGGATGTTCCGACGGAGCTTCCCGTCTGGCACCTCGTGGGAGGCACGGACCCTCTGGAGAAGGAGGACCTGACAGGCAAGGAGCCTGAGGACGGCATCCCAGTGCTCCTCAGGGACTGGATCAGGGAGGACGGGCTTAACTGCCTGAAGATCAAGCTCAGGGGAAACGACGAGCCTTGGGACTATGACCGCATAGTGCATGTGGGCAGGATCTCCGACGAGATGGGTGTGGAGCACCTTACAGCGGATTTCAACTGCACCGTCCATGATCCGGAGTACGTGAACAGGATCCTGGACAAGCTCAAGGTCGAGCATCCGGTGACTTGGGACAAGATCCTCTACATAGAGCAGCCCTTCCCGTATGATATGGAGAAGTACCCGATAGATGTCCACGGGCTGTCCAGCCGCAAGCTTCTGCTTATGGACGAGAGCGCCCATGACTGGAAGTTCGTGCGTCTTGGAATAGAGCTCGGATGGACGGGCGTTGCGCTGAAGACCTGCAAGACCTTCACCGGCGCGATTCTCATGTTCTGCTACGCCAAGGAGGCCGATCTGGCGCTTATGGTGCAGGATCTGACCAACCCGGCCCTTGCAATGGTCCCGCATGCAACCCTTGCCGCCCATGTGGGGACGATAATGGGAATAGAGTCCAACGGACCTCAGTACTGCCCCGGCGCCTCCGATGAGGAGAGGGCTGTCCATCCTGGTCTGTACACAAGAAGGAACGGGGTCATATCCATAAAGACCCTGGGCCATGATGGATTCGGATACAGGTTCGATGAAATGAACCATGAGAAGGAGGCTTGAACGTGGCTTCAACGGCTTCTGCTTCAAAGACGAAGAAGGTCCTCTGGGCCATAGGGGACTTCTTCCGGAAATACGGCCTGACGGTTCTGGCCGTGGTTCTCATTGTGGTTGTCTGGCAGCTTATAGTGGACGGCTTCCATATAAAGAAGTACGTCCTGCCATCACCCAAGCTGGTCTTCCAGGCCCTGTTCGGGCCGCAGGCTGCCAAGAACCACTGGTGGCGCCACATAGGAGCCACGGTCACGGAGGTCTTCGGGAGTTTCATGCTCGTCCTGTTCCTTGGTGTGACGCTGGCCATCATCATATCCTGGAACAGGTGGCTTCACAGGCTGATCATGCCGGTTCTTGTCCTGTTCAACTCGATTCCGAAGATAGCCCTTGCCCCGTTGTTCCTGCTGTGGTTGGGCTATGGAATCAAGACTAACATCTGGATAGCCTTCTTCGTGGCCTTCTTCCCGATAGTCATCAACGCCACAACCGGTATGATGTCGGTTGACGACGACCTTCTTGACCTTGTCAGGTATCTGGATGCAACCAAGCTCCAGATCTTCATCAAGATAAGGATCCCCGCCTCGCTGCCGTACATCTTCAGCGGAATCAAGATCTGCGCCACAAGCTGTGTCGTAGGCTCCATAGTCGGCGAGTTCTGCGCGGCGAAGAGGGGACTGGGCTATCTAATGAGGGATGCCCAGGCAATGATAGACATGCCTACTATGTTCGCATGCCTTCTTCTTCTGGCGGTCATCGGAATGACCCTCTTCGGGACCATCTCGGTTCTCGAGAAGGTTGCGATGCCGTGGACGAGAATGAGGAGTGAAGACTGATGGCAACCAAGAAAATCAAAGAGAAGAGCACAAACCCGATCATAAACTTCATAGACAAGTACCAGACGGTGTTTTCACTGCTTCTGTTCTTCCTGGTCTGGGAGATCCTTGTCAGGGCCTTCAACATCAGCGAAGCCTTCCTCTGCACACCCTCGAGTGCACTTAAGCACCTGTTCTTCAAGCAGCCCGATGCCAACTACCACTGGGGTGTCAACGTCACGGCAACCATGAAGGAGTTCGTCCTGGGCTTCCTGATCACCGCAGTCGTGGGAGTCCTTATCTCAGTGACCCTGATCTGGTCAAAGACCCTGCAGAAGATGATCATGCCGATCTTCGTCTTCTTCCAGAGCATGCCTAACATCGCCATCATCCCGATTCTTCTGATCTGGATCGGCTACGGGCTCAAGACCAACATCCTGATCGCCTTCATAGCGTCCTTCTTCCCGATGGTCGTCAACACGATGGCCGGACTGAACAGCGTGGACCAGGACCTTCTGGACCTGGTCAGGTACCTGAAGGCCTCGAAGCTTCAGGTCTTCCTGAAGATCAGGCTTCCGATGGCGCTGCCCTACATCTTCTCATCGCTCAAGATCTGTACTTCGCTGAGCGTCATGGGAGTCATCGTCGGAGAGCTCTACGCCTCGGACAAGGGACTCGGCTACGTCATAGCCAACTCCCAGAAGTACATGGACACCCCGCCCATGTTCGCATCGCTCATCGTCATGTCGATGCTGGCCTGGGGCATG
>DMOO01000211.1 GCA_003456855.1 Sphaerochaeta sp. | reverse complement strand
GTCGAAGTCGTCACCACCAAGATGGTTGTCACCGTTGGTCGCAAGGACCTCGATGACACCGTCACCGATCTCGATTATTGAGACGTCGAAGGTTCCTCCACCAAGGTCATAGACCATTATCTTCTGGGCCTGTCCGTTGTTCAGACCATAGGCCAGGGCTGCACTTGTAGGCTCGTTTATGATTCTCCTCACATTCAGCCCTGCAATCCTTCCAGCGTCCTTTGTGGCCTGTCTCTGGATGTCGTTGAAGTATGCCGGAACTGTGATGACTGCATCTGTGACGCTTTCACCAAGATACCTTTCGGCGTCCTCTCTGAGCTTTCGGAGGATCATTGCGCTGATCTCCTGAGGGGATAGGCTCTTTCCGTCTATGCTGATTCTCCAGTCGGTGCCCATCTGTCTCTTGATGGAGGAGACGGTCCTCTGGCTGTTGACTATTGCCTGGTTCTGGGCAGGGTCACCCACGAGCTTTGTGCCGTCCTTTGCGAAGGCCACAACGCTTGGTGTGGTTCTCTTTCCCTTCTCGTTGGGGATTATGATGGGCTTGCCGTTCTCGACGATAGCGACACAGCTGTTTGTTGTTCCGAGATCGATTCCAATTGTCTTGCTCATGTGCTTCTGTAGCCTCCGCCAGGTGTGCTGTAGTAATAGTAGTAGCTGTTAGGTGTCCTCGTTGAATAGCTTCGTGACCCACAGGTCATGACCGCACCGAGGATGAACTGCGTTATCAGGAATATGAACACGATTCTGAATAGCCATCTGAATGGGTTGAAGCTTCGTGTACCTGACGAATAGAAGGAGTAACCCGATGAACTCTGAGCATTATATCTGTACTGTCTTAGGAGCTGCTGGTACATCCTGTTGTTCTGGTCCATCTGGACCGCCTTTGTGAGCAGGTCGATGGCCCTTGCTGTGTTTCCTGTCCCGTTGTAGGCAACAGCCGCAAGATAGTACCACCTAGCGTTTCTGTATGTGCTCACAATCCTGGACAGTATCTGGATTGCATCCTGATAACGACCAGCATTGATGTAGTTGACTGCGCTCCTGACCTCGGCACTGTCAGAGGCCTCCTGTCTTGGACGCGTGTCATATTGGGTCGAATCCTGTCCGCCGAACCCGAAGCCGAAGAAGTCGAATCCAAAGTCGCTTGACCATCCTCCATTTGAGGACGAGTACGAGTACTGGTTGGAGTACTGGCTCTGCTGCTGACCCTTCTGGGAAGCGTACTTGTCCGGGTTAGTCAGCATGTCATATGCCTCGTTAACCTCGTTCATCTTCTTCGCCGCCTCGGGGTCATTCGGATGGAAGTCAGGATGGTAAAGCTTGGCCTTCTGTCTGTAGGCCTTCTTTATCTCCTGTTCAGTTGCATTCCTTGAAACTCCAAGAACGCTGTATGGATCCTGTACCATTAGCTCTCCTGTTTGCTTTTTTGAAGCAATCAAGGAAAAAATAAGTAAAAAAACCAATACAGGCAAATTTGGGTTGTCAACTACACATAACTACACAGGAGAAAAAACGGTTGACCATTGTTTCAAAGCGTTTATAATGGATACGAATTGTTTTCAAATACAATTCCACTGGAGGTCGTCTGTGAGGAAGTCCAGGTCCAAGGTTCTTGCCCTTGGTGCTCTGACATTGCTGTTCTCAATAATTGCCCTGGGAGTGGGCCGCTACTATCTGAGTCCATTGGATATAGTTAAGGTGCTGATTCAGGGGATCACCGGGTTCAACCTGGGAATGTCCAAGAACGCAATGGCTGTGGTTCTGAACATACGACTGCCCAGAATACTTTCATCCATGTTCCTTGGAGCAGGTCTGGCACTCAGCGGACAGACCTTCCAGATGGTCTTCAGAAACCCTCTGGTATCACAGGATGTCCTTGGCACAAGCACTGCATCCTCCTTCGGGGCATCCTTGGCGATTCTGCTTGGTTTTTCATCTTTGATGGTCAGTTTCACTGCTTTCATGTGCGGACTTGCAGCATTGTTTCTTATATACGCCATCGCATCAAAGACAAGACGTGAGCAGGCACTCTCGCTGATACTGGTTGGAATGGTCGTCTCATCTCTGTTCTCTTCAGCTACAAGCTTTGTGAAGCTCATTGCCGATCCGAACAATGTATTGCCTGCCATCACATACTTTCTGATGGGCTCGCTCTCAGGGGTTGGTTTCTCAGAGCTGAGCATGATATCCATCCCGATGGGAATCTCCTTTGCCGCCTTGCTTCTTCTTTCCTGGAAGATCAATCTGCTTTCCCTTTCAGAGGACGAGGCCAGATCCCTTGGTGTGAACACGAGGCTGATTCGATTCCTCTCAATAGTCTTCGCCACTATACTCACGGCCTGCAGTGTGGCGGTTGCCGGAAACATAGGCTGGGTGGGTCTGATAATACCCCACATATCAAGGATGCTGGTGTCCAACGATGCCAGATACTCCTTCCCGTCCTCCATGTTCCTTGGGGCGATTCTGCTAACCGTTGTTGACTGTCTTTCAAGGACGGTTGCCACCATTGAGATCCCGATAGGCATTCTGACCTCGTTCATAGGGGCCCCGTTCTTCATCTTCCTTCTGTTCAAGGAGGTCCGCTATGACGCTTGAGATAAAGGGACTTCAGTTCAGCTACAGGGAACACCAGGTGATAAAGGGTCTGGAACTCAGAATCGCAGACGGTGAGATGGTCAGCCTCCTTGGCCGCAACGGAGCAGGAAAGACCACACTTCTGAGGTTGATTCCAAACTTCATCAAGCACGATGCCGGAAGCATAGAGATAGACGGCCGGGCAATCAGCGAGATGAAGCTTCAGGACAGGGCCAACTACATGGCATACATCCCTCAGATCACAAGATCCGCCTTCCCATACTCTGTGAGAACCTCGATTCTAATGGGTTCGTCCAACAAGCTCTCCTTCTTCCAGACCCCTGGAGCAAAGGAGGAGGCAAGGGTCGAGGAGGTCATAGACCTTCTGAACATCAGGCACATCGCGGACAGGAACATGGAGAACATCTCCGGAGGCGAGCGCCAGCTGGTGCTGATCGCAAGGGCCCTGATGCAGGATGCAAGGCTTCTGATCCTTGATGAGCCGACCTCTTTCCTGGACTACTCAAACCAGCTTCTGGTTCTTGAGAAGATAGAGGAGCTCAGGACAAAGGGCTACAGCTGCATCTACTCCACACACAATCCGGATCTGGCTCTTATGCACTCGACAAGGGTTGTTGTGATGTCAGAGGGAAGAATCGTCTACGATGACATCCCGTCAGGTCTGATCGGGTCAGAGATCCTGTCAGACGTCTACGGAAGAAGCATTAAGGTCATAAGGACGGAAGGGGGAAGCATAGTATGCATACCAGAGTAGGTTGGTGGTCAGAGCAGAGCATCCTCTGGTATGAGCGTGCAAGCTCCAGATCCGATTTCCATGAGCGCCTTGTGGATTTGATTGTCCCTTGTCTCGAAAAAAATGAGACTATTATCGAGGCGGGCTGTGGCCTTGGCTATGAGGCTGAGATCTTGAAAAGACGAGGCTACATCATCCAGGCTTATGACCTGAGCAAGGATGTAATCGACGCTGCCAAACGAAGGTCTCAGCTGGACATCTTCCACTGCAAGGACTTCTATCAGCTTGAGGAAAAGCCAGACACTCTCCTTTGCATCAACTTCGGCCACATGGACAGGCAGTCGGATCTGGCGCAGATGCTCTGCCATGCTGGAAGGAAGCTTGTATGCATAGTCTCCAAGCACAGCGCCCATGGCCTTGAGACCAGAAGGGACCGCTCCGATCTCATTGAGTCTCTGGTCAGGGAAAAGGGTCTGGGATATGAAAGGAAGGACTTCTCACTATCCTTTGACCAGCCACTGAAGTCCATGGAAGAGGCTAGGTCATTTCTGGATTGGACCTACCTTGGAGACAGCACGGAAAGTTATCTTGAATTCGTTGAAAAGACCGAGGACCGGGATTATCCGTATATATTCAGAAACAAGAAGAAGATGACCCAATTTGTGGTTAATGTTGAATAAAATTAGGAGAATTGAAATGAAGAGAACATTATTTGCAGTGATGTTTGTAATGTTGTCAATGGCTTTGGTCTTTGCCGAGGCCATCGGAGAAGTCCAGGATCAGGAAACAGCGGGGACACAGATTTTCGTGGATGACCTTGGACGTGAGGTTGAGCTTCCGGGTGTCATCACAAGGATTGCACCTTCTGGGTCCAACGCCCAGGTCATAGTCTTCCAGATAGCACCGGAGAAGCTTGTTGGTCTGGCATCGGCTCTGGGCAGTGATGAGAAGCAGATCTATCCTTCCTACACCCATGATCTTCCGGCCTTCGGGACGCTGTACGGAAAGAAGGCCAACCTGAACAAGGAGACTCTGATCCTTGCCGACCCGGAGATGATAATCGATGTAGGTGACATCAAGGGTTCTGTTGAGGACATGGCCAAGGACCTGGACACGATCTCCTCTGAGGTCGGGGTGCCAGTGATCTTCATAGAGGCCAACATGGACAACTATCCCGAGGTCTTCAGGCGCCTTGGAAAGCTTCTCGGCTATGAGGAGCGAGGTGAGCAGCTTGCAGAGTACTATGAGGAGGTCGTGAAGACCATCGAACAGTATTCCTCGGAAAAGAAGCCGACCGTCTACATCTCTTCCTCCAACGATGGACTTGAGGCCATCCTTGCCGGAAAGAGCCATGCACAGTGTGCGGAGAAGGCGGGAGCCGAGGTTGTGGTCTCCTCGAAGATCGCCCAGAACGGCAACATATCCCTTGAGACCCTGTACCAGCTGGATCCCGAGTACATATTCGTCTATACGGCAGAGGGCTACAAGACTGTCACCACAAATGCTCTTTGGGCAACCCTGAGTGCTGTCCAGAACGGAAAGGTCTATCTGGTCCCGAACATGCCGCACGGCTTCATTGACAGCCCGGTCTGCTCAAACAGGATCGTGGGCCTCTGGTACCTTGCGAGCATCTTCTACCCTGAGGCTGGCATAGACATCGTGTCCAGGACACAGGAGTTCTACTCCTTGTTCTACGGTGCAGACATCACTGCCGAACAGGCAAGGGCAATACTGCATCTGGACTGAGCTTTCTGTCTCAGATGATGGGCCTGGCGGACTTGTCTTCGTCAGGCTTTATTTTTTGAAACAAGTACAGTACAGTAAGTATGGTTTATATTACGTGCAGGAGTATTGTTCATGAATCTGAGTCGCAAGTTCCACGATTATTTCAACATCACGGTCGGATCCTTCCTTGTAGCGGTTGCGGTTGCCTATTTCGTAAACCCTGCAAAGATAGCCTCCGGAGGTGTCAGTGGTATAGCGACCATGATCTACCACACAATCGGCTGGAACCCAGGATACGTGATCTTCGGGCTCTCCGTACCGCTTTTTCTGATTGGAATGAAGGTCTTCGGAAAGCTATACGGACTCAGATCCCTTGTCGGGACACTCCTGCTTTCGCTGTTCACCTCACTTCTTGTGGACATCTCCGGCGGAGGTGGCTTCCTTGACTACAACGAGCCTGTCAGCATGTGGCTCAGCGCCCTGTTCGGAGGTGTGATCATGGGTGCCGGAATAGGCTTTGTCATGAAGGGTGGAGCCAACACCGGAGGAACCGACATAGTTGCCCAGATACTGAACAAGTACACACCGCTGTCTTTGGGAACCTGCCTGACGCTGGTGGATGCGATAATAATCTTCGCCTCCGCCTTCGTGTTCGGAATAGAGAGCGCACTCTATGCGATAACCACCGTCTACATCACGGGAATAACGATAGACAAGGTTGCAATGCCGTTCAGAGCCAACACCGCAAAGACCGTTCTGATAATATCGGAGTATGTGGACGAGATATCGGATTTCATCCTCAACGAGCTTGACCATGGCGCAACGCTTCTCGATGCCAAGGGAATGTACACCGGAGAGGACCGTCCGGTCATCATGAGCGTCATCTCCAACCAGGAACTGACCATGCTTACGGCAAAGGTCAAGGAAATAGACGACAAGGCCTTCATGGTCGTGCAGAATGCGAACCAGGTTCTTGGAGAGGGCTTTGTGCCGATCTCCAAGGCCATCAACATGCATTTCGGAGGTTGATATGGATTACAGGATAGAACATGATTCCATGGGCGAGGTCAAGGTGCCTGCCGACAGACTCTGGGGTGCACAGACACAGAGAAGCCACCAGAACTTCGAGATCGGAGTCGGTGTCGAGACAATGCCAAGGGAGATGATCCACGCATTCGGGATCCTGAAGAAGGCTGCAGCCCAGGCCAACGCCAAACTGGTCCCGGACAGGATGACCCATGAGAAGCTCGAGGCAATATCACAGGCCTGCGACGAGGTCATATCCTTGAAGCTAGTAGATGAATTCCCTTTGGTGGTCTGGCAGACGGGCAGCGGCACGCAGAGCAACATGAACGCCAATGAGGTCATCGCCAACCGTGGAAACCAGATTGCAGGCAAGAAGCTTCTCCATCCAAACGACGATGTCAACATGAGCCAGAGCTCCAACGACACCTTCCCGACAGCCATGCACATAGCGGCCGTCCTTATGCTGGAGGACCGTCTGATACCTGCAGCACAGAGGCTGGTGTCCACCTTCAAGAGTCTTGAAGAGAAATACCCCGATGTCGTCAAGAGCGGAAGGACCCATCTTCAGGATGCGACACCTATCAAGTTCAGCCAGGAGGTCTCAGGTTGGAGGTCCAGCCTTGAGCGTGACATCGAACTTCTGAAGAGCGCCGTCAAACCTCTGCATGAGCTTGCCCTTGGAGGCACTGCAGTTGGAACAGGTCTCAATGCCCCGAAGGGCTTTGATGTCCAGGTGGCAGAGGAGGTCAGTGCCCTTACAGGAAAGGCCTTCAGGACTGCAGAGAACAAGTTCCATGCCCTGACCTCAAAGGATGAGCTGGTGTTCGCACATGGTGCGATCAAGGCACTGGCAGCTGACATGATGAAGACAGCAAATGATGTCCGCTGGCTAGCAAGCGGTCCAAGGCTCGGCCTTGGGGAGATAAGCATCCCTGCAAATGAGCCTGGATCCTCCATCATGCCCGGCAAGGTCAACCCCACACAGTGTGAGGCGGTCACAATGGTCGCCGTTCAGGTTATGGGCAACGATGTCGCCGTGTCCATGGCGGCAAGCCAGGGCAACTTCGAGCTGAACGTGTTCATGCCAGTGTGCATCTACAACTTCCTCCAGTCTGCAAGGCTTCTCTCCGAGGCCATCGACTCATTCAATGTGAACTGCGCAAGCGGCATTGTGCCGAACCAGGAGAAGATGGATGACAACCTGAGAAACTCGCTGATGCTTGTGACTGCACTGAACCCGTACATCGGATACGAGAACGCTGCAAAGACAGCCAAGAAGGCCTATCAGGAGAACATTTCACTCAGGCAGGCCTGCGTTGAGCTTGGCTTCCTTACAGAGGATGAGTTTGACAGGGTTTTCCATCCGGAGCAGATGGTCTAAGTCTCAGTGGATGTGAGGCAGGTTCCACTCGTAGCGCTTTGCAAAGAACCTGATCAGGATTATTATTGCCATTCCGACAAGGACTGCCGCAAGGTCTCCGGTAACGTGCCAGAGAAGGCTTGTTGCCAGGGCTCCAGCGATTGATGCAACCGCATAGACGTGCTTTTTGAATATGGCAGGGACCTCTGTGGCCAGAAGGTCTCTCAGTACACCTCCACCTACACCTGTGATGACACCAAGGAAGGTGCATAGGAAGATGTTCTTGTCATCGAATCTGATTCCAACCATAACGCCGTTTACCGTAAATGAGGCAAGTCCGATTGTGTCGAACCAGAAGAGGGCGCGCTCGAAGATATGGCTCATCTTGGGCTTTGCCTTCACGTTGATGTGGAAGTAGAGACAGAAGAACACGAGGTTCGCAACAACGAATGAGATTGCCACATAGATCGGGTTTGTGAACATCACAGGTGGTGTATGTCCTATGATCAAATCCCTTGTTGCACCGCCGCCTACAGCTGTGATGATTCCAAGGATGCAGACCCCTAGATAATCCATCTTCTTTCTCGTGGCCAGAAGAGAACCTGAAATGGTGAATGAAACGACCCCGATGATATCAAGGATCGTCAACATGTCTGTGTTCATTGCGCGAACAGTTTACTCCAAAAGATTCCAAAAGAAAAGCTTTATTCGAGTATGATCACAGCCTCTGCAGGGATTGCCAGGTCCAGTGTCTTTCCTTGAGGTCTTCTCAGGGCATAGGCCGTGACCACGTGACCCTTGAAGTTGAGCTTCAGGATGTAGCTGCTTCCGGTGTATTCAACGCTTGAGATCTCAGCGTTTCTGAGGAGCACATATTTCTCCTGGTCGGTGACCTCATTGAACACAATGTCTTCTGGTCTGAAGAACATAAATTTTTTACTGGTCTTGTCTCCAAATAAGGACATTGGAAGTCCTGTTCCGTCTCCGGTGAAGAAGGCCGAGAAAAGGCTCTTCGGATGATGGTAGATATCCTCCGGGGTGCCTATGGACTCTATGGTTCCAGCGTTCATTATCATGATCCTGTCGGCTATGGCGAAGGCCTCCTCCCTGTCATGGGTCACGTAGAGCATCGTTATGCCGGTGGTGTCATGGATCTGTCGGATCATCGTTCTGATCCTCTTTCTGAGAGGTGCGTCCAGGGCGGACAGGGGTTCGTCCAGAAGAAGTATCTGTGGCTTCGCTGCAACGGCTCTTGCAAGGGCGACCCTCTGGGCCTCTCCACCGCTGAGCTCCGTGACCTTTCTCTTTCCGTAGCCGGAGAGTCCTACCAGCTCAAGAAGATTCTCTGTCTCCTTTGCCTTGTCTGCTCCCTGTTCGACCTTCATGCCGTACTGGATGTTCTTCTCCACATTCATGGATGGGAAGAGGGAGAAATCCTGGAACACCATCCCTATGTTCCTCTTCTGGATGGAAGCGTTGGTGATGTCGTTGTCCGCCAGAAGGATCTTGCCGCTGTCAGGTGAGTCGATTCCGCAGAGCAGGGAGAGCAGGGTTGACTTGCCGCTTCCAGAAGGGCCGATTATGCAGAGGAGCTCGCCTTTCTCCATCGAGAAGGAGAGGTCTAGAGAGAATTGGGGATGGACCCTTTTAAGGCCTTTGCATTCAAGATATGCCATATTCGTCACCTCCTGTCTCACCGATGGCGAATACGGTGATTGCCACGGCGAGCAGTATCACGGCAAGGGCGGAAGCACCCTGGTAGTTGTACTGGTTTATCATCTTGTAGATCAGAATCGGGATTGTCGTCACACGGCCCTCGCTGAGAGCAAGGGTTGCATTGGTCTCACCAAGGGAGAGGGCAAAGGCGAAGGCCATGGCCCTTCTTCTGTACGGCTTGAGCATTGGATACTCTATCTTCCTGTAGGCTTCCTTGGTTGTGCCTCCAAGGGTCTTGGCCGCAAGGGAGAGCCTCTCAGGGATTCTTCTGGCTCCAGGCATCATTGTCCTTACCGAGAACGGAAGCACGACCACTATGTGTGCAAGAAGCACCAGAACATAGGAGAACAGTGTGTTTCTGATGGGCATCTTGGCTGCGATGAAGGCGAAGCCAAGTCCCATGGAGACCGAACCCACAGCCATTGGGAGCGATGTCAGAAGCACCGTGAAGGAGGATTTCCTTCTTGCTGCACCGACGGATATGGTTGTTGCCATCTTCATTGATATGTAGGATGCTGCCGATGCTATGAGAATGCTGTTGACTATTGCACTGATGCTGGTTGCAACCCCTCCACGTCTGTCCAGAGCCAGTATGCTCGACCAGGCCTTGAGGGTGAAGGACCCATCCTTTGTGAAGAGGGACCTGTACAAGATGGAGAGAAGCGGTGGCGCCATGAAGAGTACGATGACAGCCGACAGGACTATTGCAAGTGCCTTCTTGCCACCCTTGGCCTTTCTAAGCACCCTTCGGCTTCTGGTGGCCTTCTTTGTCTGCTTACCATAGCCTGTAAGAAGCAAAAGAAGCGTCATTATCAGGAAGGAGAACATTGCAAGGGCTGCAGAGGATGCAGGGTTCATGTCAGTGTAGGTTCTCTTGTATATCTCCGCCTCTATTGTGAAGAACCTAGGGTTTCCACCTAGACTCATCACAATCAGGAACGAAGGGAAGCAGAAGAGGAAGATCAGGGTGAAGCTTGCTATGAGCATGCCATTGACCTTCGGGATTGTTATGAAGATGAAGGTGTGTATCTCTGACTTGCCCAAAAGTCTTGAGGCATTCTCCTCATTGTCGGACATCGTTGACAATGATGATGTTATGAGAGAGAAGGCAACTGGAAAGTTGAGATAGACATGGGCCAGAATGATTGCCTTGAAGGAGTAGAGGATCTTCACAGACCATCTTCCTCCGCTTATGGCCTTCAGGGCCGCGTTGACCATACCGTTGTTCCCGTAGTAGATGACAAAGCCCAGGACCACCAGGATGGCCGGCATGGCAAAGGCTGCATCGCTCATTGTCAGTATCGCCTTCCTGCCTTTGAATGTGTAACGGGAGAAGAAGGCGGCAAAAGGCAGGGCCAGGAGGACTGAGATGGCTGCACTCAGGGTGCTCTCCCAGACGGTGAAGCCAAGAAGCCTGTAGGTGTAAGGATCAGTTATGGTCCTGGCCAGCTCTGATATGTCTGTGAGGGAGCGTAGGAACACTGCCCCCACAGGCAGTATGAACACGACGGCCGTGGCCACCAGAGCTGGTATGGCCTTTCTAAAATAGTAGCCGTCGTGCATCTTCATGTCGGTTTACTTCAAAACTGCTTCGGTGAGCTGCTTGAGAGCCGCTGCAACCTGGTCGTCTGTATTGAGGAAGAACTTCTCGGCCCTAGGTGCGTTGTTGTACTCTGCAGGAAGCTCGATGCTTGAGTTGACCGGGTACATGGCGTTTGCCATTCCGAGATCAAGCTGTCCCTCTGAGAGGAGGAAGTCGATGAACTGCTCAGCCTCTGATCTGTGCTTTGTGCCCTTGATGATTCCTGCTGCCTCGATTGTTGCCTCGTGACCTTCGGAGAAGACCAGAGCCTGCTGGAGACCAGTCTCGTCATAGATCGGGCTTGTGGTGTAGCTGATCACCAGTGGTGCCTCTCCCTCAGTGAACAGACCCCATGCCGTTGACCAGCCGGATGTCATTGTCAGGGCGTTCTGGCTCATTGTGCTCCACCAGTCGGTCCAGTTGTCGCCAAGAGCGTTCTTTGTCCACATCATGAGTCCGACTCCGACGGAGCTTCCGCTTCTCGGGTCAATCAGGATGACCTTGCCCTTGTACTCGTCCTTTGTCAGGTCCTGGAGGGAGGTTGGGGCTGTGATGCCTGATTTCTTGTCCAGGATGAATGCGAAGAAGCCGTAATCGAATGGGATGAGCCTGTGCTCTGCATCGAACACATACTCGGACGGGATCGTCTCGAGATAAGGTGAATCGTAGCTCTCAAGGACACCATAGGCCTTGGCTGCAATGTCGTCTGTGATTCCGACTATGACGTCACACTGGGTCTTGTCGCCCTCGAGCATGACCTTGTTCAGAACCTCTGATGCGTTTCCGGCTGCCACAAGGTTGACATTTATTCCGGTCTTCTCCTCGAATGCAGGGATTATTGAGCCTGCTGCTCCCCAGTCACCGCAGAAGGTGTCATAGGCATAGACTGTAAGTGTTTTCTGGTCTTCGGACTTCTCCGAGACGGACTGTGCTGAGATGCAGAGGATGGCGATCATCATCACTGCAATGACAGATAATACCTTTTTCATGAAAGGCCTCCATAAAAAATGATTTCTGTCCTGGGAAATATGAAGAAGATAAGGTCGTTCCTACGCCGGCATTGCCCGGATCAGGTTCGAGGGTATGTTCTCAGGTCTTTCGACCACCCCTGGACTGCTCATAGCTTAGAACAGTTGATTGTTTTGTTCAAGAAGTAACCGAAGCGAATCATCTCTTCTTCGGAAAGATGCGCATAGCCTATGATGATCCAGCCTGTGCCTGTGCCCTGCAGTTTGAAGCCCTCCTTCCTTGCCTTCTCTATAAGAAGACCCTCCTCCACAGGAAAGCGTGCAATGAAGTGAAGCCCCGCTTCCTCTCCCTTGATCCGGGTTCCAGGGGCGTTCTGCTGGATTATCTCCAGCATCCTGTTGCGCTTTGCCTTGTACTGCCTTCTCATCTTGTTGATGTGGCGTTCGTAGTAGCCGCCGTCCATGAAGAGGGAGATCACCTTCTGGTCTATCCTGGAGACAGGGCAAGGGTATTTTCTGTATCTGCTCTCATATCTCCGAAGAAGAGGCTCAGGCAGGATCATGTAGCTGATTCTGAGAGACGGGGTGAGTGTCCTTGAGAAGGTCCCCAGATAGATCACATGGCCTTCCGTGTCCATGCTTCTTATCGATTTTATCGGGTGCCCGTTGTATCTGAACTCGGAGTCGTAGTCATCCTCCACTATGTATCTGTCCTTGGAGCCTGCGGCCCAGTTCAGGAAGGCTGCCCTTCTGGGGGCTGTCATGGTCGCACCAAGGGGGAACTGGTGTGAAGGTGAGATGTGGAGGACCACTGACCTGCCTGCAATTCTGTCCTTCAGGGCCCTGGTTGCACTTATCGAGGCCCCTTCATCATCGACAGGGATGTCCAGAATCTCACAGCCTGAGTCCCTTACCATGTCCCTTGTGTTCTCGAAACCCGGGGTCTCCATGAGAAAGACAGGTCTCTCATCGAACAGGGAGGAGAGTATCTGCAGAAGGTATGAGGTTCCGTTTCCCACCACGACCTGAGAGGCATCGCACTCTATGCTCTTGTAGTTGAAGACGTACGAGGCTATAGACTGCCTCAGGTCCCATTCCCCGAGGAAGGAGCCGGGGTTCTCGAGGATAGAGATGTTCTCTCCGCTCAGAGTCTGCCTGTAGAGACGTTTGAGTGTGCTGTAAGGGAAGAGTGAGCTGTCGACGAGGTTGGCCGAAAGATTGGTTGTGCTTGCAGATGAGGCTTCACGCTGCTTCTCGGGTCGGGAATTGCTTTGGGCCTTCACAGGAAGCGGGGACTCGAAGTCCGCGACATAGTAGCCGCTCTTCTCCTTTGCATAGATATAGCCCTCTGAGACTAGAAGCGAGTAGGCGCCAAGTACGGTGTTCCTGCTTACTCCGTTGTCATCTGCGCAGCGTCTCACAGAGGGAAGCTTGGCTCCGGCCTTGAGGTTGCCCTTGCGGATCTCGTCTATTATGTGGAGGTACAGATTCTCGTACAGCTTGTCTCTCATGGCCTGAGTATAACACAAATCTGTACCCAAAAAAATAGTTTAAACTGTAACTTTAAATACATACAGATTAAACTTAAATTTGTGGCATGAAGAGAATAGTAACGGTTCAGGATATTTCATGCGTGGGAAAGTGCTCACTTACAGTTGCACTTCCGATCATCTCTGCAATGGGCGTTGAGACAGCCATCGTGCCCACTGCTGTATTGTCGACACACACAATGTTCAAAGGCTTCACCTTCAGGGACCTGACGTCGGACATCCAGCCGATCATGGACCACTGGAAGAAGGAGGACTTCAAGTTCGACGCCATCTACACAGGTTATCTGGGATCCTTCGAGCAGCTCGATCTGGTGGGGAAGCTGATCAAGGACTTCAAGGGTGCGGATACAAAGGTCATCATAGACCCTTGCATGGCTGACAACGGAAAGCTCTACCCAGGTTTCACCCAGGAGTTCGCCTTTGCAATGGCAAAGCTCTGCTCAAAGGCCGACATCATTGTTCCTAACCTGACAGAGGCGAGCTTCATGCTTGGTATCCCTTATGTCGAGTCAGGCTATGACGAGGACTACATCGTTGACGTCCTTAAGAAGCTTGCAGCACTTGGAGCCAAGGAGGTTGTCCTCAAGGGAATCCAGTTCGAAAAGAACCAGAAAACCCTCATCGGAGTGAAGAATAAGATTGGTATTGCATCTTATAATTCCGAAACAGGAAGGATTTCGTGGTACTTCCACAGAAAGATGAGCACAAGCTTCCATGGAACAGGAGACATCTTCGCCAGCGTCCTTACAGGAGCTCTGGTCAGAGGTCTCTCACTTGAGAAGGCCTATGCCCTTGCAGGTGACTATGTTGTAAAGTGCATCGAAAAGACCCTCAGCCATGAGGACTACAACACCTACGGAGTCGACTTCGAGGCTGCAGTACCTTACCTGGTAAGAAGACTTAACAAAGAGGCAATGCTGGCAAAGTATTGATTGTCAGTTGATATAGACAGAGTCTTCAGGTCTGAAGACAACTTTGGGGACATCGCCGAGCATCTTGGTGATGTCCCTTGTTGTATGGCCCATCACCCTGAGAAGGTCGGAGGAGTTGAAGCTTGTCACAGCCTTCATTATCACAAGGCCATCAAAAGTCTTCACCTCTATGACATCACCCACATTGAAAACACCCTCCACATTCTTTATGCCTGAAGGCAGAAGTGACTTGTGTCCTATGGTAAGTGCATCGGCAGCTCCCTGGTCCACAGTCACAGAGCCTGAGGCTGAGGTGTTTATTATCCATCTCTGTCTCTGAGCCAGTCTGGTCTCCGGCAGGATGTAGGTTCCGATGCTCTCTCCGCTAAGGGCTCTGACAAGAGCGTCCTTCTCATAGCCTGAGAGGATCAGTGTTCCGCAGCCGCCCTTCTGGGCAATCTGGGCTGCAAGGAGCTTAGTCTTCATACCTCCTGTTGAGAAGGTGCTTCCCGCACCCTTGGCATAGCTGAAGACCTCCGGTGTTATCTCGCTTATCTCGGAGAGGAACTTGGCGTTCGGGTCTGTCTTGGGATTCCCTGTGTAGACGCCGTCTATGTCCGTCATCAGGACCAGAAGGTCTGCATCAATCTTTGAGGCCACATAGGCCGACATCCTGTCGTTGTCTCCGAAGACGTTGTTGATCTCTGATGTAGAGACCACATCGTTCTCGTTGAAGATCGGCACTACTCCAAGCTGAAGCAGGGTGGTCACAGCAGCTCTCATGTTCACATAGCCTGTTCTGTTGTTCAGGACGTTCCTTGTTATCAGGACCTGACCGCAGAGAAGGCGATGCTTTGCAAAGGCCTCCTGGTAGGCTGTCATGAGAAGAGGGTTGCCGATTGCCGCACAGGCCTGTCTGAGAGGGATGTGCTTGACCGGGTTGTCATGCCTGAGAGCCTTGGCCCCCATTCCGATTGCACCTGATGATACCAGAAGTACCTGGTAGTCCAGGCTTCTGAGCTTTGACACCTGGTCGGCTATGTCCTGTATGCGCTCCTTGTTCACTCCGTTCTTGGAGGAGAGGAGGTTTGTTCCAACCTTTACCACCACGGTCTTGATTCTTCCAAGGTCCCTCATTACATAAGCTCCTTGTGGTGGAACGACTTTCCGTTTGCGCCTGAGTACTCGGCCACGGTCTCACCGTTGCCGTTGAGGATCCACTTGGTGGTCATAAGCCCGTCAAGCCCGACAGGCCCTCTGGCGTGGAGCTTGGAGGTGGCTATTCCGACCTCTGCTCCAAGACCGAATCTGAAGCCGTCTGCAAATCTTGTTGAGCAGTTGACAAAGACATCCGCACTGTCAACCTTTGCTACGAAATAATCGGCATTGGCCTTGTTCTGGGTCATTATTGCATCTGTATGATGTGAGCCATGGCTCTGGATGTGCTCCACCGCCTCCTGCACTGATGAGACTGTCTTCACTGCACATTCAAGGGCAAGGTACTCGGTGTGGAAGTCCTTGTCCGTTGCCTCTACAGCATGGGGCATCAGGCCGATGATTGCCTTGTCAGCATGGATCTTCACACCCTTGTCCGAGAGCGCCTTGTCCAGCTTAGGCAGGAAGTCCCTTGCTATCTTCTCGTGGACCAGGAAGGTCTCGGTTGCATTGCAAGCGGCAGGGTACTGGATCTTTGCGTCGACGCAGACAGGAATGATCTTGTCCTGGTCTGCATATTCATCCACATAGGTGGTGCAAAGCCCATCTGCATGACCAATCACCGGAATGCGGGTGTTGTCCATGACGTATCTCACGAAGGCGTTCGAGCCCCTTGGAATCAGAAGGTCTACATAACCCTCTGCCTTGAGCATTGCATCGACGTCCTCATGGCTCTCTATGCCAAGGATCCAGTCCTTTCCGAAGGAGGAATCGGCTGTGGCCTTCTGGATGACCTCCACAAGCTTTCTGTTTGTAAGGGCGGCTTCCTTTCCACCCTTGAGGATTATTCCGTTTCCTGATCTGAGGGCCAGGGAGGCTATCTGTACCAGGGCATCCGGTCTGGCCTCGAAGATCATTCCTATGACTCCGATTGGGAAGGTTCTCTTCTCAAGCACGAAGCCTGGGTCAAGTTCACGCTTCTCACGGACCTTTCCAACAGGGTCCTGAAGCTGACATAGCTCATGTATACCCTTTGTCACCGATGATAGCTTGTCCTCTGAGAAGACCAGTCTGTGAAGGACGGCCTCTGATATCCCATTGGCCTTTGCGGCCTCTAGATCCTTTGCGTTCTCAGCGAAGATCTCAGTCTTTGAGGCCAAGATTGCATCGGCCATTCTCTGGAGTGCAAGTTTCCTCTCATTATCCGATGTTGTTGAGAGCAAAGATGCCGCAGAACGAACTTTGATAAAAGATTCTGTAAGTTTGCTTGACATTCAGGCCTTCTTTTCCAATTCTGAGGACTTGTTGGCGGCAGCAGATACTGCATTGATCACAGCTGCTCCGAAGCCTCCGTCGGTAAGGGCTTTGACACCCTCGATGGTTGTTCCCTTCGCAGAGCAGACCATAGTCTCGAGCTCGACTGCATTCTTGCCTGTCTCCTTCTGGAGGTTGGCTGCGCTGAGCATTGTGTCCGCGACTATTGAGAGTGACTTTGGATACGGGATGCCTTCACGCACACCACCCATGGCCATCTGGTGCATCAGCTCGAACATGTAGGCGATTCCACTGCCGGAGATTCCGATGAAGGCTGAGAAGAGGTTCTCTTCAAGCTCGAAGGCGGAGCCCACTGACTTGGCAACCTCCATGGCCTCCTTTCTCTCTGCCTCATCGACTGCCGGTGAGTAGGCTACAGCTGTGACGGCATAGCCGATCTTGGCTGCGATGTTAGGCATGAAGCGCACGACCTTGTCTGCCTTGAGGTTGGCTCTGAGCTTCTCGAGAGTGACGCCTGCGGCGATTGAGATGAAGAAGTCCGGCTTGAGATCTGCAAGCTGGCTGTAGATTGAGGGGAGGACCTGGGGCTTCACCGCGATGATCACGATGTGAGATCCCTTTGCCTCCTCCATCGAGGAGAGGACTGTAATGCTCTTGTGGCTCTGTGCAATCTTTTCAGCGCAGGGCTTGTAGCTGTCATAGATGCAGAGGTCGATTGCCTCCACCTTTGAGAGAGCCTCTGTGAATGCTCCTCCCATGTTACCGGTCCCTATGACTGTTACCTTTGGCTTTGAAGTTTCCATGTGTTGTCCTCCATATTCCAATTTCTTGCATCTGCAATTTTACCTGCTATCTTATCATAGCAATAAAATGTTTACAATTATGTATAAATATACATTCGACATTTCTATGTTCAACTTCACGTAAGTATATGATATAATACTTTTTCGGAATAACCCAAAAGGAGACTTTTTATGGCAGACCTCAGAACAACATACATGGGACTCTCGCTCAGAAACCCGATTGTAGTGGCATCAGGACCAATGACATCCTCAGTTGCTAACCTTGTGAAGTGCGAGGAGGCAGGCGCTGGCGCCGTTGTGCTGAAATCCATATTCGAAGAGCAGATCAACTACGTGGTTGACAAGGACTCGGCTGTGAACTCTGAGTACGTCGATTTCTCCGACTATCAGAACGTGTTCGGCAACATGGCCAAGGACTACTACATTGACCAGTATCTTCAGCTGGTTGCAGATGCAAAGGCAAAGCTCAGCATCCCTGTGATCGCCTCGATCAACTGCACCCACATCAACACCTGGGCTGAATACGCAAAGCGCTTCGAGAAGGTCGGTGCCGACGCCCTTGAGCTGAACTACTACCCGATCGCCTCGAATGCCTCAGTTTCCGGAGAGAAGGTCGACAAGCAGGCCATCGCATTCGCCAAGGCCGCAAGAAAGGCCTCAAGCATCCCAATCTCGATGAAGATCGGATTCGAGTACTCCTCACCGGCGAACATCATGAGGGAGTTCGCGAAGGAGGGCATCAACGGCCTGGTTCTCTTCAACCACTTCTTCAGACCTGACATCAACATCGATACAGAGACAGTCTGTGGAAGCCAGGCTCTCTCAACAGCAACAGAGTATTCAGAGTCCCTGAGATGGATCGCCCTTATGGCAGCGGAGCTCAATAAGATGGACTTTGCAGGAACCACTGG
>DMOO01000133.1 GCA_003456855.1 Sphaerochaeta sp. | reverse complement strand
GACTACATGGCCGGACCGAACCACACCCTTCCCACAAGCGGAACGGCAAGGTTCTCATCGCCGCTTTCTGTTGACGAGTTCGTGAAGAAGTACCAGTTCACCTACTACACTCCAAAGGCCCTTGAGGGTGTGGCAGATGACATTGCAATGTTCGCAAGGATGGAGGGTCTTGAGGCCCACGCCAGAAGTGCTCTGGTAAGAGGAGGCAAGGTATGAGCAGATACTTCTCTTCCAAATACTCGGCACTTGAGCCCTACACACCTGGTGAGCAGCCACAGAACATGGAGAGGCTGATAAAGCTCAACACCAACGAGAGCCCTTTCCCACCATCGCAGAAGAGCCTGAGGTATGCCAGTGAGAACACAAGGTCACTGAATCTCTACAGCGACCCGAACTGTGTGATTCTGACAAAGAAGATCGCCGAGATCTATGGTGTAGACCCTGATATGGTGCTGGCCACAAACGGTTCGGACGAGATTCTGAACTTCGCCTTCATGGCATTCACGGACAAGGACAACCCGGCGTTGTTCGCCGACATCACCTATGGCTTCTACCCTGTGTTCGCACAGCTCAACGGAACGCCTACCGAGACCATCCCGCTTAAGGATGACTTCTCTTTGGATATAGACGATTACACCGGAAGGAAGGGGACTGTGTTCATCGCCAACCCCAATGCGCCGACAGGAAAGGCTATTCCCAAGTCTGAGATCGAGCGTCTGGTTGCATCCGATACAAGCAGGGTTGTGGTCGTCGACGAGGCCTATGTGGACTTCGGTGGCGAAAGCTGTGTGGAGCTGACAAAGAAGTATCCGAACGTTCTGGTCTGCCAGACCTTCTCCAAGTCCAGAAGCTTTGCAGGTGGACGTCTCGGTTACGGCATCGGACCAAAGGAGCTGATTGCGGATCTGAACACAATCAAGTACTCGACCAACCCATACAACATCAACTCGATGACAGCCACTATGGGCGTTGGAATCCTTGAGGACCAGGGTTACTACACTGCCAACTGCAAGACCATAATGGAGAACAGAACCTATACCGTAGATGAACTCAGAAAGCTTGGCTTCACGGTTCTGGATTCCAAGGCAAACTTCATATTCGTGTCCTCAAATGACATTGAAGGTGGAGATTATTATCTAAAGTTAAAGAATAGGGGTATCATTGTTAGGCACTTTACCAAAGCAAGATTGTCTAATTGGTGTAGGGTGTCAATCGGTACCAGAGAAAGCATGGAAGCTTATATAAAGGCAACAAAGGAAATCCTTGGGGAGGAGAAATGAGAACATCAGAGATAGCCAGAAAGACTGCAGAGACAGATATCAAGCTTAAACTGAACCTTGATGGAAAGGGTGAGGGCAACATCTGCACAGGTGTTGGTTTCCTTGACCACATGCTTACCCTCTTTGCACGTCATGGCCGGTTTGACCTGGACGTCTCCTGCAAGGGTGACACCTACGTAGATGACCACCACAGCGTGGAGGACATCGGCATTGCACTTGGCCAGGCCTTCAAGCAGGCCATTGGCGACAAGAGGGGAATCAAGCGCTATGGAGACATAACACTTCCCATGGATGAGTCTCTGATCCTTGTTGCCCTTGATGTCTCCGGACGCGGCATGCTCTGCTACTCTGCAGACTTCAAGACGGAGAAGATCGGGACCTTTGACACTGAGCTCGTGGAGGAGTTCTTCATTGCCTTTGCAGCCAATGCCGGGATCACACTCCACATAAAGCAGTTGGACGGCAGGAACTCCCACCACATTGCGGAGGGCATGTTCAAGGCGACTGCCAGGGCTCTTGGCTTTGCAGTCTCGATTGACGAGAGGGCGAAGGATGAGATCCCATCTACAAAGGGAGTTCTCTGATGACTGCAATCATAGACTACGGTGTGGGCAATCTCTTCTCTCTGAAGAGCTCCTTCGCCGCGATAGGGGAGGAGGCTGTGGTCTCCTCTGACCCGAAGGTGCTTGCCTCTGCAGACAGGTTGATACTCCCTGGGGTCGGAGCCTTCCGTGATGCACGCAAGGCCCTTGCCGACAGCGGCCTTGTGAAGACTATTCTGGATCTGGTCGGAAAGGGGAAGCCTATGCTTGGCATCTGCCTTGGAATGCAGCTTCTGTTCGACAAGGACTTCGAGGACGGTGAGTACTATGGCTTGGGTCTTATCCCGGGCGAGGTCAGACCAATATCGGAGACCATAACAAAAGATATGAAGATTCCCCAGATAGGCTGGAATGCCCTGATCTACAGGAACCCTTCAAAGCTCTTCAAGTACATCAAGGAAGGGGACCATGTCTACTTTGTCCATTCCTACCATGCAACAGGCTGCGAGAAGTACACCACGGCAGTGACCGAATACGGCGGGATGCTGACTGCAAGTGTAGAGAACGGCAATGTGTATGGGACTCAGTTCCATCCGGAGAAGAGCGGCGATGTAGGCCTTGCAATACTCAAGGCCTTTGTGGAGATGAAGTGATATGATCCTGTTTCCTGCAATAGATATTCTTGACGGCAAGGCTGTCAGACTCCTTAAGGGGGACTACAACCAGGTCACCGTATACAGTGAGAGACCCTGGGAGTTCGCACAGGATTTCGTCTCCAAGGGCTGCAGCGCCATCCACATAGTTGACCTTGACGGTGCCAAGACCGGTGACACTGTGAACATCAAGACCGTTGAGAAGATTGCCCAGACAAAGGGGCTGTACTCCGAAATCGGTGGTGGAATCCGCAGCATGGAGACGGTTGAAAGGTATCTGGAAGCCGGCATCTCCCGGGTGATCCTTGGAACAGCGGCACTCAAGGATCCTGCCTTCCTGAAGGAGGCAATTAGGAAGTATGATGATAGAATTGCCGTTGGTGTTGACCTTAAAGATGGTTATGTTTCCGTAAAAGGATGGATTGAGACCTCTGATAAGGAAGGATTCGAGTTCATGAAGGAGCTTGAGGACATTGGTGTTTCCGCGGTGATCGTCACCGACATATCCAGAGACGGTGCCATGAAGGGCACCAACCTTGAGCTTTACAGAAGAATCTCCACAGAGACAGGCATGAAGGTCACAGCCTCCGGTGGAATATCCACACTGGACGATCTGAAGGCCCTGAGGGCCATGGACATCTATGGTGCGATAATCGGCAAGGCCTATTACACCGGAGCCATTAGACTTGAGGATGCTTTGGAGGTTGCAAGATGATCACAAAGAGAATAATCCCCTGCCTTGACGTCCGTGACGGAAGGGTTGTCAAGGGAATCAACTTCGAGGGCATTCGCGATGTCTCGTCTCCTGTGGACCTTGCGGACTACTACTCGAGAAGCGGCGCAGACGAGCTTGTATTCTACGATATAACGGCATCCTCTGACGGAAGGAAGCTCTTCACAGACATTCTCAGAAAGACTGCAGAGAAGGTCTTCATTCCTCTTACCGTAGGTGGTGGAATCAACACCGTTGATGACTTCGACAGGGTCCTGAAGTGCGGAGCTGACAAGGTCAGCGTGAACTCCGGTGCAATCAGAAACCCGGCCCTGGTGAAAGAGGCGGCACTTCGTTACGGTAGCCAGTGTGTGGTGATCTCCGCTGACGTGAAGCGTGTTGACGGTGTCTTCAGGGTCTTTGCAAAGGGCGGCAGGGAGAACACGGGTCTTGAGGCAATAAAGTGGATCTCGGACTGTGTGAGAAACGGAGCCGGAGAGGTTGTTCTCAACAGCATAGACACCGATGGTGTGAAGAAGGGCTTTGACCTTGAGATGCTTGACGCTGTGTGCAATGCAGTGAGCGTCCCTGTCATAGCCAGTGGTGGTGCAGGCTGCATAGAGGACTTCGTCACCCTTTTCAAGAGCCTTCCAAAGGTTGATGCGGGGCTTGCCGCATCCATCTTCCACTTCGGAGAGGTCAGCATAAAGGACCTGAAGGAAGAGCTTTCAAGAAACGGAATCCCGATGAGGATGGTGTAGGAGGTTTGCATGGTTACGATTGATGATCTGAAGTTCGATGAAAGGGGTCTTATCCCCGCCATTGTCGTGGACCACGAGTCCAAGCAGGTCCTTACCCTGGCATACATGAGCAGAGAGTCCCTGCAGATCTCGATGGAGCGCAGACTGACCTGCTTCTGGTCACGCTCCAGAAGAACTCTTTGGCTCAAGGGCGAGACCAGCGGAAACTACCAGCACATAGTCTCCATAACAAGCGACTGTGACGATGATGCGCTTGTGATAGAGGTGAAGCCTGACGGACCGGCCTGCCACACAGGCACCTTCTCCTGCTTCACCCACGAGCTGTTCAAGTAGCGCTGATTATAATCAAAGCTTTTCTTCTCTATTTGCCTTTTCTATCTGCTTTCTTTTTTCTTCCTGAAAAGGACGAACTTCTCAAGTGGGAACATGACAACGGTGTAGATCTGACCTGCAATTACCACTGCCAGTGTAGGGGCCAGGGTTGTCAGAAGCTTGCTGTTTGTTGACAGGAAGAAGTTGTTCAGAACCCCCTGAGACCATGTGATCAGGAACATGAGCACAACCGCCACGGCGATATAGACTGCGAAAACCCATTTGGGAGCGTCTGACTTGAAGGTCGTCTTCTTGTTCTGGATGTACTGGAAGATCTGGGAGATCAGATTTGAAAGGAAGAAGGGTACGATGTAGCCCCAGCAACTATTTCCTGCTCCAAGGACCTTCTCGCTGAAGATTCCGCTGAGGAAGGCGGGAAGAGGTGTTGTCCATCCCTTCATTGCGAAGTAGAAGACGTTCACTGATACGATCTGAATTATTCCACCGATGGTTCCGAAGATCGCGAACTTCACGAACTGCCAGAGGCCACCGTTCTTTTTCTCTTTTTCCATAGGCCTAGGATTATTACAAAACTTTTGTGTTTTGTTAACCTCCCAAAAGAAAGAAAAACGTCTGGGTTTTGGGGTCCCAGACGTTTCACACTAAAAGGAGGTATATTGAAAAAAACTGTTGCTCTGCCAACTAAGTAGCAAGACCCGTGCCAACTTCCAGTTTTCTTCAAAAAGAATAATATTTGAGGGCTTTAAAGCCTGTTTTCGAATCTTGAAAGCTGTGAAAATAGTGTAAAGATGTGAAATTTTTGAATGGGGCGAGAAATAATTGCACACTTGTTTTCTAACTATATAAATGATTTACGCCATCTCCCTATTATGATACTATGCTCTTGCTGCCGGTTTTGATCCGTCAGTGGAGGAGCAGATGAAGAGAGTCGAGGATTACATCATAACTATTCCGGATTTCCCGAAGAAGGGAATCATGTTCCGTGACATCACGGGTGTTCTTGAGGATGCAGATGGACTCAAGCTTTCAATCGACGAGCTTGCAAAGCTGATTGAGAATGATGAGTTTGATTCCATTGCCGGTACCGAATCCAGAGGTTTCATCCTTGGAATGCCTTTGGCATATGTATTCCACAAGCCTTTCGTTGCAATCAGAAAGAAGGGCAAGCTCCCAAGAGAGACTGTCGAGCAGTCCTATTCTCTTGAGTACGGCGAGGCTACCATAGAGATGCACAAGTCAAGCGTCAAGCCTGGTGACAGGGTCGTCCTGGTCGATGACCTCATTGCAACCGGTGGAACTATGGAGGCTGCAGTCAAACTCATCGAGAAGTGTGGAGGAAAGGTTGTCAAGATCATCGCCCTCACAGAGCTGAAGGGCTTGAATGGCCGCGAGCTTCTCAAGGGCTACGATGTGGCTACAGTCGTTGCATACGAAGGAATCTGAGTTCGACTTCACGTTCTTTGAACTTTTTATTATATTTCGAACTGTACGGAGTATGACATGACTATAGTCAAGAAACAGAAAACACCAATCACACTGCTCTGCGGTTACCTCGGAGCAGGAAAGACCACACTTCTTAACAGAGTCCTGACAAACCAGCAGGGCTACAAGGTCGCGGTCATCGTAAATGACATCGGAGAGATCAACGTTGATGCCTCACTCATTGCAAAGGGTGGCAACATCACAGATACAAGCGACATCGTGCCTCTCACAAACGGATGCATCTGCTGCACTCTGAAGAGTCAGCTTGCAACCAACATCGAGAATCTCATAAAGACAGGCAAATATGACTACATCCTCATTGAGGCCTCAGGTGTCTGCGAGCCAATGCCGATCGCCCAGGAGCTGGAGCTGATCAGAAACGGCAAGCTTGACAACGTTGTCGGCGTAGTCGATGCCGCAAGACTCGTGGACGAGTTCGCAGGCGGCGACAACCTTCTCAAGAAGGACGAGATCGGAGAAGAGGACATCGAGAGTCTTCTGGTCCAGCAGATCGAGTTCTGCTCCACTCTGATCATCAACAAGGTCGACCTGGTCTCAGAGAAGGACCTCGAGAAGGTCCGCAAGGTAGTTGAGGCCCTCCATCCAGGTGTCAAGGTCATTGAGACAGACCACGGCAACGTCCCTGTCGCAGACATCCTGGCAACCAACTCATTCGATTTTGATGAGGTCTATGGTTCAGCCGGTTGGTGCAAGGCCCTTGAAGAGGGTGAGCTCGGTGGAGATGAGGACGATGATGACGGCCATGACGAGCATGAGCATCACGAGCATCATCACCATCACGACCATGATGATCACGACGAGCATGATGACGATGACGACGATGATGATGACGACCATGACCATCATGAGCACCATGACCACGAGCACCATCACCATCATCATGAGCACAAGCATGAGGGCGAGAGCGAGGATGAGTACGGAATCGGAACCTTCATCTACTACAGAAGGACCCCATTCAACAGAAACAAGCTGAGAAACTATGTGAACGATTGGCCAAAGGACATCATCAGATGCAAGGGCCTTGCATGGTTCGGCGACGAGTACAACACCGCATACGTCTTCGAGACCTCCGGCAGACAGCTTCTCTGCGGCCCCTATGGAAAGTGGATCGCATCAGCTCCTGCTTCACAGCGCAAGGCAATCCTTGCCAACAACCCTCAGCTCAGAGAGGATTGGGATGATCAGGTCGGTGACAGAATGATCAGACTTTGCATCATAGGAAAGAACCTCGATAGAAAGGCCATCGCAGCCCAGCTGGACAAGTGCCTTGCCACAGAGGATGAGATCGAGAAATAAAATCAGAATACCAGGTCTCTGATCTGGTCGATGTCTGAGACAAGGACCTCCTTTGGAACTCCTGATTCCAGGAGGTCCTCTTTTTTCCTCATGCCCCAGGTGAGGATCCTATAGTCGACCCCTGCGTTGACTGCTGTCTTGAAGTCTACTTCGCTGTCTCCTACATAGAGAAGCTCTGATAGATTTGTTTTGACAAGTTTGCTGAAAGCAATAATGGCCTGAGATGATGGTTTCATCTCAAAATTTCCATTCATACCTGTGATTTGGGCAAAGGTTATATCTGGAAAGCAGATGTTAAGGACAGACTCTGCAATATCCTGTTCCTTGTTGGAATAGACGCAGATCGGTATCCCGCTTCCATTCAGGTCCCTGAGAAACTCCGTGACTCCAGGGTAGGGTCTGGTGTATTTGACGGGCACTTCCCTGTAGAAGGAGAGAAGCCTCTGGAGAAGGGCGTCTGTGTCATCGCACCTGTAGCCGATCTCCCTTGAGGCGTTTATGATCGCATTTCTCAGACCTCTTCCTACAAACCTGTTTATCTGGTCATCAGAGAACTCTGCGTCAAGGGTTCTGCCTATGGCAAGGCCTATGTCCTTGGTTGTGTTCAGTATGGTCCCGTCAAGGTCGAAGACCACCGCCTTCTTCAAAGGTCGCATAATGTCTTGTCACCGTAGACGGTGCTCCAGTCCTTCCTGAAGTTGGAGATGGCAAGGTCGATTGATGGGTTAGCAAATGCTGTCTCCAGAAGCTCCGGGGGAACGGTGAGCGCCTGGGCACCATCTGCTATGGCGTTTGTAAGCTGCATGATGCTCTTGAAGGAGGCTCCTACAATCTTGCAGTCCTTTCCGCTTGCTGCTATGGCATCGGCTGTCTGCTTGAAGACCTTGTCAGCATCCGTGTCCAGATTGAGCATCCTGTTGTAGTAGAGGGCAAGGTACTTTGCTCCGGCCAGCATGGCAAGTTCGCCCTGGATTGTGGTGTAGATGGCTGTCGCTGTTACATTGAAGCCTTCACGAGCCATAATCCCAATGGCCTTGAGCCCTTCCTTTGAGACAGGGGTCTTGATGTAGACGTCTTCATCCACATTTCTCCTTATGGCCTCAGCCTCCTTCAGTATCCCCTGGCAATCAGTGCTGATCACCTGGATGTGGAAGGTCCTTTCCCTTCCGAGTATTCTTCTGATCTCCCTTGCATGCGCAAAGAAATCGATTTTGCCTTCGGCCTTGAAAATCGTGGGATTGGTCGTCAATCCGGAAATTGGATAGTAGTCAACTGCCTCCGTTATCTTCTTGAGATTGGCAGTGTCGAGCATTAGTTCCATGTTGTCCTCCAGAATCATGGAAATTCTAACTTCATTTATGATTTTTGTATATCAAGAATTGTGCTATCATCTATTAAAGGAGTCTGAGGATATGGAGTACAGAAGCGTCAGTCTACAGCAGCAGGAGATACCCTACAAGGATTTTATAGGCTATGACAATGAAGACATAGCTTCAAAGTTCAGGGCCGTGATTGAAGGGGAGGGTCCGGTTGTCGATGACTTCCTTGAACTGAAGGTCCTGAAATCCTATTCGATCTACCAGCGTGGGAGTCAGATAGCACCCTTTCTAAGAGGAGTCCTGCTCTCCATCGGTGCTGTGTCCACAGTTCAGATCGATTGTGATGGATTAGACCATCTTGTGTTCTGGCCTGAGAAGTATCGAGGGCATGAAACCGAGATAGAAGCACTAAAATTTGATGGATATACTGAATATAGGCAATCAGGACAGAAGGATGACATGGAGGATGGAACCTTCAGGTCCATTGCGGACTTCCCTCAGATAGAGGTATTCAATGCCATGAAGGATGTGCTTTCCGACGGCAAGCCCCTAAAGCGCGAAGACCTTCTTACAGAGACGAACCATGCCCTTGGCTTCACCGTGAAAGGCAGGCAGATAAGACTTACACTTGAGTCTGTGCTCAAGGCTGGAATCTCGAACGGCACCTTCGTGTACAACCGCAGAGGTGGTACCATCAGACTAAGATGAAGGTTTTGAAATGAATTTTCTCCATATGAAGTATGCCGTCTCCGTCGCGGAGACCCAATCCCTGAACAAGTCCGCTGCAGTTCTCAATGTCGGACAGCCTAACCTGAGCAGAGCAATCAAGGAGCTTGAGGACAGTCTTGGAGTTGTCCTCTTTGAACGCAGCCCACGGGGCATGTCCCTGACCGAGGATGGCGAGATGTTCATCCAGTATGCAAGGAGCATCCTCAAGCAGGTGGAGCAGGTGGAGGATGTGATGCACAGCAGAAAGAAGCCCAAGAAGTCCTTCTCTGTTGCAGTCCCCAGGGCAAGCTACATGTGCGATGCCTTCTCCAAGTTCGTAAGCCATATTCCTGCAGATGAGGACATAGACATCCTCTATAGGGAGACCAATGCGGCAAGGGCAATACAGAACCTCATAAGAGACGGATACAAGATGTGCATCTTGAGATACGCCAAGAACTATGAGCAGTACTATGACAATCTGATAGCGGAGAAGAACCTCAAGTCAGAGATAATCGCAGAGTTCAGGTACGTGCTTCTTATGAACAGGGACTGCCACCTGGCCAGCCAGAAAACCATAAAGTACAGCGATCTCTCAAGCTTCATCGAGGTTGCCCATGCTGATCCGTATGTGCCTTCGCTTCCGTTCGCTGTAGTCAGGAAGGATGAGCTTCCCGACAACACGAACCAGAGGATCTTCGTGTTCGAGAGAGGAAGCCAGATGGAGCTTCTCAGCCAAAGGATCGAATGCTTCATGTGGGTTTCCCCTTGTCCTCAATATATGCTGGACAGGTATAACCTCGTTCAGGTACCCTGTGAGGACAACAAAAGGGTCTACAGAGATGTTCTTGTCTACGGAAAAGATTACAAGTTATCGAATTACGATAAAATGTTCATAGAACAGCTTAAAAGAACCAAATCGGAGATTATTGATCCGTTTGGTGCAATAAATGAGAGAAACTGAAAATTAACACAAGAAAAATTCAATTAATTCTCTTATTTGTATGAAATTACAGGTTATATCAAAATTGCATAACCTAATGAAAAACTCGTATTTCACAAAAGTCCCGATATTTGGTATTAATAGCATCAGATGGAGCAAACCTCTCTCTGAATTATTAGTACATAATAGTTCCCTTTTGTTTTTTTGCCTTTTCGGACCCTTTCCTCAGGGTCCGTTTTCTTTCTCCGGCAAACGTGATACATTATTGATGGACATTATAGAGGGAGTATGGAAATGGAGACAAAGACCATCATCTACATCGTGATAGCCGTTCTGCTGGTTATCCTGAACATCAATTCGTTCGCATTCATGGCACTGGACAAGAAGAGAGCCCAGAAGGACAAGACCCACAGTCATCCTGAGACAAGGATCCCTGAGAAGAAGCTCTTCCTGATGACAGGACTCTTCGGTGGAGTCGGCGGATGCCTTGGAATGTACCTCAAGAGACACAAGACCAAGCATTGGTACTTCGCTCTGTTCTTCCCTCTCATGACGATTGCACAGATCGCAATCCTGGTTCTTCTGTACATCTACGTCCTGAAGTAATCCACAAGACCTTGACGATAGGACAGGGAAGATGTATACCTTATATAGATACCCCCTGGGGGTATAAAAGAGGTGTATATGGAATGCCCATGCTGCTGTAAGGCAGAAAACAACGAGAAGAAGACCAACCGGACCGAGGAGCAGAAGCGCAAGCTGATCAACAGGCTCAAGCGCATTGAGGGCCAGATCCGTGGTATCCAGAACATGATAGAGAATGACGCCTACTGCAATGACGTTCTTATTCAGAGCGCAGCGGTCGGCGCAGCCGTCGACGCCTTCAGCAAGGAGGTGCTGTCCGCCCATATCCATGGTTGCGTGGCACGTGACATCAGAGAGGGTAAGGATGAGGTCATTGATGAACTTATGCTTACCATGCAGAAGCTGATGAGGTGAGCCATGGAACAGTACAACGTTACAGGTATGAGCTGTGCGGCTTGCTCCGCACGTGTTGAGAAGGCGGTATCCGGAGTTGAAGGGGTCACCTCCTGCTCCGTCAGCCTTCTGACGAATTCAATGGGAGTAGAGGGCACAGCAAAGAGCGCTGACATAATCAAGGCAGTGCAGGATGCAGGCTACGGGGCCTCGGTCAAAGGTACTGCAAAGACCGTTGACCACAGTGCCGAGGAGGAGACTCTGGAGGACCACGAGACTCCAAAGCTCAGAAAGAGGCTCCTGTCATCGCTCGGCTTCCTTATTGTTCTGATGTATTTCTCAATGGGCCTCATGATGTGGTCCTGGCCAATCCCATCGTGGTTCGAGGGCAACTGCGTCGCACAGGGACTTCTGCAGATGCTCCTGGCTGCAATAGTCATGGTCATAAACCAGAGGTTCTTCATAAGCGGCTTCAAGAGCCTTGCCCACAGGGCCCCTAACATGGACACCCTTGTGGCTCTGGGGTCCAGCGCATCCTTTGGTTGGAGCACCTATGTTCTGTTTGCAATGACCAAGGCCCAGCAACTGGGAGACATTGACCTTGCAATGGCCTATATGCATGACCTGTACTTCGAGTCAGCAGCCATGATCCTGACATTGATCACGGTTGGAAAGATGCTTGAGGCCCATTCCAAGGGCAAGACCACAGACGCCCTGAGGAGCCTGATGAAGCTGGCTCCGAAGAATGCCACGATTGTACGTGACGGTCAAGAGGTTGTGGTGGGGATCGAGCAGGTCCGCAAGGGCGACATCTTCGTTGTCCGCCCTGGCGAGAACATCCCGGTTGATGGAATAGTCCTTGAGGGCCATAGTGCCGTCAATGAGGCAGCTCTAACAGGAGAGAGCATTCCGGTGGACAAGGAACCGGGTGATCTGGTATCGGCAGCAACCATAAACCAGAGTGGTTTCATCCGCTGCGAGGCCTCCAGAGTAGGTGAGGACACAACTCTTTCACAAATAATTAAATTAGTCAGTGATGCTGCTGCCACGAAGGCCCCAATCGCTAAGATAGCAGATAAAGTTTCAGGTATATTCGTTCCTACGGTCATCACTATTGCTTTAATCACCACAATTGTCTGGCTGTTCATAGGCAAGACCTTCGGCTATTCACTTGCCAGGGGAATCTCTGTTCTGGTCATAAGCTGCCCTTGTGCACTTGGTCTTGCGACCCCTGTTGCAATCATGGTCGGAAACGGTCTTGGCGCCAAGAACGGGATACTCTTCAAGAACGCTTCGGCACTTGAGCAGACTGGGCGTGTTGAGATAGTGGCGATGGACAAGACTGGAACCATCACCAACGGAAACCCTGAGGTCACCGATGTCGTCCCTGCATCCGGCTATGATGAGAACTCCTTGTTCAGAGTCGCAGCCGCACTCGAATCCAGAAGTGAGCATCCGCTTGCAAAGGCCATAATGCAGAGATCTGAGAAGATGGGCTTCAAGGTCCCTGAGGTTTCTGGCTTCTCCGCTTTACCTGGAAACGGTCTTGAGGCCGAACTGGATGGAAAGCCTGTCCTGGGTGGAAGTCTGAAGTTCATTGGCGGCAAGGTGGACATCCCTGCATCGGTGAGGACTGAGGCCGACAGGCTTGCCTCTGAAGGCAAGACCCCGCTTCTGTTCGTTGAGGGAGAC